>NZ_JAYUPK010000087.1:0-6694 GCF_043760115.1 Flavobacterium sp. | reverse complement strand
TCGCGTAGCGAAAAACGCAACAAGATGATTGGAATGTATGGCAGGAAGAGGGTTTATTGAAAATGCCGAAAGTTGGTGCTTCAAATAAAAATTATTTAGTAATTATCCTAACATTTTCATTAGTCACAACAACAAAATTATTTTCTAATTTTTCGGAATAATTTTGTAATAACTTAGTTAAAACTATAATTTTTTGATTGAAATTATTGGGTTGACAACTAATTAAAATTATGCTTTGTGCCGTTTTTGATTTTTAAAAACCATTTCGCCAAAATCTTTATCAGAAGTTATTAAGATGTAATTTTCTAAATTACTTTTAGATAATAATTCGTCATCGGATGCACCTCTTAACTCGTCAAAAACAGAAATTACTGTATGATTATTCGATTTTAAAAAATCTGAAACAGTTGTTCCAACGCATTAATCAACTAAAAAACGCATTAAGAAGCGATTTCATCTAAATCGAAAGTTGTTGTTTTCTCTAAAATATTTTCTGCATATTGAAGGCAAGCAAGAATTTGTTTTTTTTCTAAACCTTTGTATTCAATTAAAATTTGATCTATGCTAATGTCTTGTGAAAGTAGAGAAATTATATGCTCAACAGTAATTCTTGTGCCTTTGATAACAGGTTTACCAAGCATTATTTTAGGATTTATTTCTATTAATTCCATAATTTTATTTTTAGATAAACAAAGTTACAATAATTAAATAAATTTTTATGATTAAATTTTTTCTTGCAACGCCTTAATCTCATCGCGAAATTTTGCAGCTTGCATAAAATCTAAATCTTTGGCAGCTTTTTCCATTGCTTTTCGTTTTTCACGAATTCGTTTTTCAATTTCTGGTTTGGCTAGATATTCTGTTACAGATTCAGCCGCAATATTGTTGGAAGTTCCATAACCCAATTCATAATCTATAATTGGATGTTTGGTAAAAGCACTTTCTATTTTCTTGTTTAACGACATTGGAACCAAATTATTTTCGGTATTGAAATTAATTTGCTTCGTTCTTCTATAATCCGTTTCGTCAATAGTTTTTTGCATACTTGCTGTAATTTTATCTGCATACAAAATTGCTTTTCCGTTAAGATTTCTTGCGGCACGACCAATGGTTTGTGTTAACGAACGGTGATTTCTTAAAAAACCTTCCTTATCAGCATCAAGAATTGCAACAAGTGAAACTTCTGGTAAATCCAAACCTTCTCGAAGTAAATTCACACCTATAAGAACATCAAAAATTCCTTTTCGCAAATCTTGCATAATTTCAATTCGTTCCAAAGTATCAACTTCTGAATGGATGTAACGGCAACGAACATCAACTTTGGCAAGGTATTTTGCCAATTCTTCTGCCATTCTTTTGGTTAAAGTAGTTACCAAAACACGTTCGTCAATTTCGGCACGAAGCTGAATTTCTTCTATCAAATCGTCAATTTGATTCAAGCTTGGTCGCACTTCTATAATTGGATCTAATAATCCTGTTGGACGAATAACTTGCTCAATTACAACACCATCAGTTTTTTGCAATTCATAATCTGCTGGTGTTGCTGAGACATAAATTACCTGATTTTGCATACTTTCGAATTCTTCAAATTTTAACGGACGATTGTCCATTGCAGCAGGAAGTCGAAAACCATATTCTACTAAATTTTCTTTTCTACTTCTGTCGCCACCAAACATTGCATGAATTTGCGAAACAGTTACGTGACTCTCATCAACAACCATCAAATAATCTTTAGGAAAATAATCTAGCAAACAATAAGGTCTTGTTCCTGGTAATCTTCCGTCGAGGTAACGCGAATAATTTTCAATTCCAGAGCAATAACCAAGTTCGCGAATCATTTCTAAATCGAAATTAGTACGTTCTTCTAGTCGTTTTGCTTCCAGATTTTTTCCAATTTCATTAAAATAAGTTACTTGTTTTACTAAATCTTGCTGAATTTCCCAAATGGCATTTTGTAAAGTTTCTGGCGAAGTAACAAACATATTTGCTGGATAAATTGTTAGCTTTTCAAAACGTTCTACCACTTTAGAAGTCTTTAAATCAAAGCTTTCTATTTCTTCAATTTCGTCTCCAAAGAAGTGAATTCGGTATGCATCATCAGCATAACTTGGATAAACCTCTACAATATCACCTTTGATTCTGAAACTTCCTGGATTAAAATCGGCTTCGGTTCTAGAATACAAACTTTGCACTAACGAATGTAAAAATTTGGTTCTAGAAATGGCTTGTCCAGCTTTTATAGGAATAACATTATCTTGAAATTCTTTTGGATTTCCGATTCCATAAATACAAGAAACAGAAGCAATTACCAAAACATCTCGTCGTCCAGAAAGTAGCGAAGAAACGGTTGACATTCGCATTTTTTCTAATTCTTCATTTATGGATAAATCCTTTTCGATGAAAACTCCAGTAACTGGCATAAATGCTTCTGGTTGATAATAATCATAATAAGAAACGAAATATTCTACCGCGTTATTGGGAAAAAATTGTTTAAATTCAGAATATAATTGAGCAGCAAGTGTTTTGTTATGAGCTAAAACCAATGTTGGTCGTTGTACTTCTTCAATAACATTGGCTACGGTAAATGTTTTTCCAGAACCAGTTACACCAAGTAAGGTTTGGTATTTTTCGCCTTCAATTATGCCTTTGGCTAATTTTTCAATGGCTTGTGGTTGGTCGCCTTTTGGGCTGTATTCTGATACTACTTGGAAATTCATTAAAGAAATTGAAAATTTTTACAGTTGTAAAGTTACAAAATTGGAAGGTTAAATTTTTTATAAAGTTTTAGATTTCTTCTAACTGATTTTAAGATGTTTCAGTCCAAATTATCTTTTTTTCCATTCGCTAATTTTTTCTAAAACTTGATTATGACTGTATGTATTTCCGCTTATAATATCTTTTTCAGATTTATCTAATTCTAAATTATAGTTTTTCAGATTTTCAGATTTATCTTCTAACAGTATACTAATAGCATTCAAAATAGTCTCATCATCAATTTGAGAAATTCTAGAAACAATAAGTTCTTTTAATTCGATAGTACTCATGACAAAAAGATTTAAACAAAGTTAATGAAAAGAAATTATAAAAGTTGAATTTTATTTGAAGTGTATTTTAATTTCGTCGATGAACTTAAATCAATAAGATTTAATTTAAGTTTGTAATTTAAAGAATTAAATTTTTAATCTTTCTGGATTTTGTCTTGTGTCCCAAACAGAAAGAATTACAATATGCTTCTGATTTATTTCATAGAAAATATAATAATTTTCAATGAATAATCCACGAACATTTAAAGTATTAGTTATTTTACCAATTTCAGGATTTTGAAGTAAAAGTTTTAATTCGGTTTGAATTAATCGATTCAATTTTAAGGAATAAATTTTACTTTTATTTCCAAAATTAAAATATTTAAAAATTTCTCTTAATTCAAATTTTGCATTTTCTGACCAAACAATTATTCTTTCAGCCATAGTTCCATTTCCTCATTTAAAGATTCATTTGTAGTGAAACTACCTTTAGAATATTCAATTTGAGATTTTTTGATAGAAGTTTGTTGCTCTTTTGAAAGTATAATTACTTGTTCATTTTTACTATTTATAACAGAAAATATCTCATTCAAAATAGTCTCATCATCAATTTGAGAAATTCTAGAAACAATAAGTTCTTTTAATTCGATAGTACTCATAACAAAAATATTTAAACAAAGTTAATGAAAAGAAATTATAAATTTAAAAAGTTGAATTTTTTTAACCTTGTATTTTTTCTCTATTTACTATAAATGTAAAAATAATTACTTAAAACTTCCAACTCTTTTGTTGCACTTCGGTAAGAAACGTCCAAGCTACAATGCGACTTGTTTTTTGTCCTTGTGCCATGTCTATCGTTTTTATTGTGGCAACATTTACTTTGTTCAACGTTTTGTAAACACTTGATAAATGTGAATTTTTAGAAACTAAAGTAGTAAACCATAATACTTGTAACGGATATTTTGCACTTTCAAAAATCATTTGGGTTATGAATGCCAATTCACCACCTTCGCACCAAAGTTCAGCATTTTGACCACCAAAATTTAATACAGGATTTTTAGTTCTAGTTTCTTCAAGATTATTTACTTTTCTAATTGATGCTTTGGTTGCTTCTTCTTCTGAAGAGTGAAATGGCGGATTGCAAATGGTAAAAGCAAACTTGTCTTCGGGCAGAATAATATCTTTAAAAATAAACTGTGAACTTGGTTGCAATTGCAAACTTATTACATCTGACAAATGCGGATTTTCTTCAACAATTTTCACACAATTTTCAAATGCGTTGGCATCAATATCTGTTCCAACAAAACTCCAACCATAAATAGCATTTCCCAGAATTGGGTAAATACAATTGGCACCAACACCAATATCTAAACCAATTACGTTTTCTTCTAACGGAATTATTTCATTATTGGTACTTGCTAATAAATCGGCAATAGTGTGAATGTAATCTGCTCTTCCAGGAATTGGTGGACATAAGTAATTGGTAGGAATATCCCAATTTTCTATATTGTAATAGGTAATCAATAACGATTTATTAAGCGCTTTTACGGCTTCTGGATTACTGAAATCTAAAGTTTCAATTTCGTGTTCGTTTATGAATACAAAGTTTTTTAAATTGGGATAATTATGAATTAATAGTTCAAAATCGTATCGTAATTTATGTAGATTTCTTGGATGTAATGTCGTTTTTTCTAATGTAATTTTACTCTTCATTTTTCATTTCTGTAATCAAATATACTAAATAGTAAACGAATTTAACAAATTTCAAACTATTGTTTTTTGTAGAATTATTTCTAATCGAAACATTCCATTAAAAGTAAATCGCCTTGGAGATGTTCTATAGTTACAATTCCGTCTTCTAGCACTTCATTACTGCTTCCTGTTCTGTAACCAATAGTTAATTTTTCGTTGAGTAATGGATATTTTAAATTATGAGTTGTAATGCCAGAAACTTCTCCAATTGGTATTAATGAAATTGGTGTTGACTTGGTATACCATTTTTCAAATTTAGATTGTAATAAAAATACTTTTGAATGATCGTCTAAAATTACAATTTTAAGTTTATTCCTATATTGAACAATACTTGTAATGTTTGTTATGGTATGATCGGCACGTTTTCCTGTTGCCCAAACTACATTTACAGCTTTATGATTTTTAGAAATGAGGTAATCAAATGCTTTTTCTAAATCGGTTTTATCTTGGTTTGGTGTGTGAACAATTTCTAATGGATATTGCTTGTCTTTGTAGATTTCTGGATTAAAATTGTCATCAAAATCGCCTAATAATACATCTACTTTTATGTCTAATTGTAAAACTCTATCTATAGCATTGTCTAACACAACTACAATTGGCGACCATTCTAAAAGTTGACCAAGTAAATCGGAACTACAAGATGCGCCATTGGCAATAATTAATGCTGGTTCTTGATCGTCGCGAACTATATGGTGTGATGACATTTTTTTATTTAGAAATTAAAAATTTAGGATTTGGGACTTCGACAAGCTCAATCTGACATTTTTTTATTTGATTGAATTTTAAATTTTAAATTTTTTTTTAGTATATTTTGTGTTTGTAAATATAATTAAAGTTTTTAATTTAAAATTGAGATTGAGATTGTCATTGAAATTGATTTGGTTCTAGCCAAGATAGGAATGAAAAACAAAACCTTGAAAAAAGCTTTAGTTTTCTTAGTTTTTAAAAGCGACCAACGGAAGCTCTTTAAAAACTGTAGAAAACTGCTTTTTTCAAGGTTTTTTTGTAATGGATAGCTTGAAATTGCTTCAAGAAATATTATTGAATGGTATATGTTTTTTTATCGGATTCGCTTAAATTGAAAAATCCAAGTGCGTAATTGTCAAAGTTTGTTTGATTTATTACATTTCCGCGAACGGTTGCTGGTGGCGATTGAAACGGCGAACCACCATCGTTTCCAGAAATACTAAGCAGTTTAGCCAAGTAATTGTAATGATTTTTAGAAACGCCATAATGGGTAATTGTTATTGTATTTCCAACTTCTAAATCAGAATCATTATTGGTTTCTTGAAGTACGCTAAAAAAGTTATTTCCGTTGAAAAACAGATCGTCTGTGGCGTAAAAATCTGGTTTTATAATATTGGGATAAGTGTAATTAAACAAGTAAAAATCTTCGGTTGCAACTGGATCTTGAAAATTGGCTTTTAGTTGAATTTTATTTCCAGAAAGTCCGCCATTAGAATCTTGAGTTACTGTGGTTATTGACGTTACAGGTTTTAAAGTTTCGGTTGCGGTGTAAGTTTGTCCGTTAGTAATTACTAATAAAGTGTAAGTTTCATTAATTATTGGAACGAAATTGTTGCATTCATATCTTCCAGTATTTGGAATTTCTGTAAAATTAAAAACTACGCTAGAACTATTAGTTACAGTAATTGTTGCGCCAGAAACTACTGGAACTGTGTTGGTGTAAAAACTTCCAGTGGTTGTAAGTTTTATGGTTTGTTGGTTTCCTGTGGTTCCTTTTTCCCAATTTATAAATGCTTCTACAACAAGTTTTGGTGGTGCTGTATCTAAATCTATATCAACTACATCTGTACAACTTGAAAAAAGTGTAAGTACTAAAAGTGCTATTATTTTATAGGTATTTTTCATGATGATTAAAATTTAAAATTATAACTAACTCCTGGAACTATGCCAAA
>NZ_JAYUPK010000086.1:0-108073 GCF_043760115.1 Flavobacterium sp. | reverse complement strand
CAATTTATTCCATTCAGAGGGAAGGACTTTTTAGTCCTTTCTTTTGAAAAATAATTCATTTATTTTTACCCAGTTGCATTTGTAACTTGAATTCAGCAGTAGTAAAATGGTAAGAGAAAAAATTTATGATTTAATTGCTTGGAAAGATAAGTCAACAAGAAAACCTTTACTAGTAAATGGAGCAAGACAAGTTGGTAAATCTTGGTTGATTAGACATTTTGGGTTAACTAATTTTAAAGGTAAATTAATTGAAATTAATCTTGAGAAAAGTAAAAATTTACATATCATTTTCCAAGCAGATTTTGATGTTAAAAGAATTATTTTTGAATTGAACTTAGCTTTAAATACTTCAATTGTACTAGGTGAAGATTTATTATTTATTGATGAAATTCAAGCTTGTCCAGAAGCGTTGGGTTCATTGCGTTACTTTTTTGAAGACATGCCTAATTTGCATGTAATTGTTGCAGGTTCATTATTGGATTTTGAATTTAGAAATCAACCTTTTCCTGTTGGTCGAGTTGAAATAATGAATCTTTATCCAATGACATTTTATGAGTTTTTGAAAGCTAGAAACAAGAAAAATTTAATACAATTATTAGAATCGTCATACGATGAAGTTCCAGAGACGGTAAATCATTTTTTTGAAGATGATTTTATGCTTTATCTAATTATTGGCGGAATGCCAGAATGTGTAAAATATTTTGTAGAAACTAATGATTTATTGGGCGTAAAGAATATTCAAGATGATTTATTATACAGTTATGAGCAAGATTTTAAAAAATATCAACCTAATATTAATTCAGACTGTTTATTGGATATTTTAGAAAATGGAACTAAATATATTGGAAATCAAATTATTTACACCAAATTATCACAGCGATTTACAAGTCCAACGGTTAAAAAAGGTGTTGACGTATTGCGAACTGATAGATTATTATATAGTGTTCAAAATGTTTCCGTTGGTAGTTTACCATTAACAAGTTCTGGAAAACAGTTTAAATTATTTTTTTTAGATGTTGGCTTATTGCTTAGAAAAAGTAATCTTGATTATCAAAATTTATATTTAAAAAAAGAATTATCAGCAGCTTTTAAAGGAATGCTTTCTGAGCAATTTGTTGCACAACAACTTATTGCACAAACAGAACAGAAAACTTTTTATTGGGCAAGAACAGAGTCTGGAGCGAGTTCTGAAGTAGATTTTGTTATTTTAAAAAACAATAAAATTATTCCAATAGAAGTAAAATCTGGAAAAAGTGGTTCGCTAAAAAGTTTGCATTATTTGTTAGACAATAATCTAAATATTGAGAAAGCTATAGTTTTTTCGGAAGCTAAACGTGGAAAAAACGAAAAAATAGAGTTTATACCAATATATTGGGCTGGAAAATGTTAAATAAATTTGCTGTTAATGTTCAATTTTTGTATATTTGAGTGAGTTTAATTTAAAATTAATTTATCGATTTTTTTATATTTTATGACAAGAGCAGAATTCATCGAAAAAAACAAACATCTTTTTTGGTACATCAAGAAAGAAGCAATTCCAAATATTGGGAACGAAGTTTTGGTAGAATTTATATTTAATTATGGTACTTGGCAAGATGTAAAAGATTTAATTAAAATTATTGGACATCAAGAATTAAAACGTGTTTACGACGAAATAACAGATAGAAAAGTTGGTAATTATCCTCCAGAAATTTATAATTATTTAGGTTTAATAATACGAAAATATGCATCTTGAAATTTTAAGTAAAGAACAAATAGACTTATTACCATTAATTTCTCAGTTTAAAAGAGAATATTATTTGGTTGGAGGAACTGCAATTGCATTACATATTGGTCACAGAGAATCTATAGATTTTGATTTGTTTAAATTAGCAGATTTACGAAAAAATGATATTTATAAAAAAGTTACAGCATCTAAATTTGGCTATAAATTTGGATACGAAAATTATGAACAATTAAATCTAATTATAAATCAAGTTAAATTCACTTTTTTTTCATTTCCACATAAATTACCAACAAATGCAGAAATAAAAGGAATCATAAAAATGCCTGATTTGTTAACTTTGGCTGCAATGAAAGCATTTGCCTTGGGCAGAAGAGCAAAATGGAAAGACTATTTAGATTTATATTTTATACTTAAAGACTTTTATTCCATTAAGGAAATTGCAAATAAAGCAACAGAACTTTTTGGTGAAATGTTTTCTGAAAAATTATTTAAAATGCAATTAGGTTATTTTAAAGGTATTAATTATGATGAAGAAGTAACATTTTTAATTCCAAATCCACCTTCTGAAGATGAAATTAAAACGTTTTTATCTGAAATAAGTCTTTCTGGATTGAATGATTGAATCAAAATCTGAAATCAAAAATCGTTCATCAACAATCAAATATCACTATTTCCTCTCACCAATTTGCTGACGCCACATGGCATAATACAATCCTTTTTCTAACAGTAAATCATCATGCTTTCCTTCTTCGATAATCTTACCTTGTTCTAAAACAAAAATTTTGTCTGCATGCATAATGGTTGACAATCTGTGTGCAATCAAAATGGTGATTCTATTTTTATCAGAAATGGTTCGTATGGTTTCATTAATTTCTTCTTCGGTAATTGAATCTAAAGCCGAAGTTGCTTCGTCAAAAATCAATAAATTAGGATTTCGTAAAATGGCTCTTGCAATAGAAAGTCGTTGCTTTTCGCCACCAGAAACTTTAATTCCACCTTCGCCAATGGTTGAATTTAGTCCATCTTCGGCACGTTTTAATAAATTTTCGCAACTCGATCTGTGCAATACATCAAGCAATTCTTCATCAGTTGCGCTTGGTTTTACAAACAATAAATTCTCACGAATTGTTCCAGAAAAAAGTTGTGCATCTTGGGTTACAAATCCTAATTGCTGACGTAATTGTAATAAATTAATCTCGCTAGAGTTGGTGTTATTATACAAAACTTCACCAATTGCTGGCGGATACAATCCAACGAGTAGTTTTACTAAAGTAGTTTTTCCAGATCCAGAAGGTCCAACAAAGGCAATAGTTTCGCCTTGTTTTATATTGAAACTAATATTTTCTACCGCAGGATGTTTCGCTGTTTTATGTTTAAAACTTACATTTTTAAATTGCAATGATTCAATACTTTGAAGCGATTTTGGGTTTTGTGGTTTGTACTCTGATTTTGCATTTAACAATTCTTCAAAGTTTTCCATTGATACTTTGGTTTCGTTTTTTACAATTATAAACGCACTCAATTCTTGCAATGGTCCAAAAATAAAGAAAGTAAAAAACACCATTGTCAATAAATCACCTACCAGAATTTTATCACCAAATAAAAAATAATACAAAGCAAAAACTACACAAGTTCTTAAAAAATGAACTGTTGTACCTTGAATAAAACTCAAACTTCTAATAAATCTAATTTTTTGAAGTTCTAATCCAAGAATTTTTTGAGTATTGTTATTTAAACGATCTTCTTCTTGTTTTGTCAATCCCAAACTTTTTACCAATTCTATATTTCTCAAACTTTCTGTTGTAGAACCAGCAAGCGAATTGGTTTGTGTAACAATTTTTCTAGAAATAACTTTTATTTTTTTTCCTAAAATAGAGCTTAAAACTGCAATAATTGGAGCAGCAATTAAGAAAATTAATGATATTCTATAATCAATTCTTGAGATGTAAATGATGACAAAAATAAATCCAACAACTGTTTGAAAAACAAGTGAAATAGAAAGTGTAATTAGTTTTTCAGAATCGATTCTAACTTTTTGTAATCTACTCAAAGTTTCGCCACTTCGTTGGTCTTCAAAATCCTCATAAGGTAAGTCTAATGATTTTTTAATTCCGTCAGTATACATTTCTGCACCAGTACGTTGAATAACAATATTTGTAAAATAATCTTGAAAATTTTTAGACAATCTAGATATCATTGCTGCGCCAAGTGAAAGCATTAGCCAAAAACCTACTGCTTTTATAAATCCAGTTTCGTTGCCTTTATATTTAGCAATGCCAACACCACAATCTTGCATTAATTTACCAGTAATTATAGAATCTGATAAACTAAAGCAAATGTTTATTGCTGCCATAAACAAGGCAATTAATAATAAAATTTTATGTTTTTTGAGATAAGAAAAAAGTAATTTCATTTCAATTTTTTAGAAATGCAAAAGTAAGAAATTTATATTTTCAATAGTTTTATAATTGATAAATACTTTCTATTATTGTATTTTTGAAAACAAATAGATTAGTATGCAATTTACCACTCCAATAGTCATTTTAAAAAGTAAAAATTTAATTGATTACAATTCTAAAATTGTATCTATTGGTTCTTGTTTTGCAGAAAATATGGCATCAAAGTTTGACTATTTTAAATTCAATACTATAACAAATCCGTTTGGGATAATTTTCAATCCAGTTTCTATAGAAAATGTATTTTTTAGAGCAATTAATGAAATTGAATTTACAGAAATTGATGTTTTTTTTCATAACGAACGTTGGCAATGTTATGAAGTTCATTCGATTTTAAGCAATCAAAATAAAGAAGAATATCTTTTAAATTTGAATCAGATTTTGATCGATTTCAAAAATCATATTCACACAGCTTCTCATTTTATAATTACTTACGGAACTTCTTGGGTTTATAGACTTCGACATTTCGACAGTGCTCAATACAGGCAAGCTCAGTCTGATAAGAATATAATTGTTGCAAATTGTCATAAAGTCGCTCAAAATCAATTTGATAAAGAAATATTATCTGTAGAAATTATTAAAAAATCTATAAAAAATACAATTGAATTAGTTCAAAAAGTCAATCCAAATTGCAATTTTATTTTTACAGTTTCTCCTGTTCGTCATATAAAAGACGGATTCGTAGAAAACACTCAAAGTAAAGCGCATTTAATAAGTGCCATTCATTCTTCCATCTTCCATCTTCCATCTTCAAACTATTTTCCTTCTTTCGAAATTGTGATAGACGAGTTAAGAGATTATCGCTTTTATGCGGAAGATATGTTGCATCCAAACCAAATTGCCATAGATTATATTTGGGAAAAATTCTTTTTATCACAAGTTTCAGAAAATATTTATCCAATAATGAGTGAAGTTTGTAACATCCAAAAATCGCTTCATCACAAACCTTTCAACCCAAATTCGGATAGTCATAATAAATTTTTAGACAATTTAAAATCTAAAGTTGACGCTATCAAAAAAACACTTCCAAACATAGAATTTTAAAAATACGACATTTTACGTATTTTATCACTTTTGATTTAGCTATAGGTTTGTCCTGTAACTAAATCATTTTTTTATGCTTAAAACTAAACACCTTTTTTTCTTAATAACCTTTTTTATTTATTCCTCAAATAGTTATTGCCAACGTCCAATTTTAACTGATGAAGAAGTTGTTGCAGAAACTGTAACTAAAGAAATTAACGAAGTCTTTCAATCGTCAGATTTTCTTAAAAAGAAAAATAAAAAATTTGATACTGTTATCGGAACAATGACTGTAGACATTGGTGTAATTCAAAACGGAAAAGTCTCCACATTCTTTAAAGTAGATTCAGATATAAAAGACATTGACTTTATCAATTTTATGTCCAACTATATTTTAGACCATAAATTTCAATTTAAACTTCAAAAAAGACAGCGTTATAAAATTCGCTATTCAATAACTTTTTAAATATTAACCATCCTAAAAACGCAAAACAATGAAAAAATTATCATTATTTATGTTGACCATTTGTATAATGGCAACGTATCAAAGTCAGGCACAATTTGGAAAACTTCTAGGAAAAAAAGACAAAACCAAAACAGAAGAAACAGATAAAAAAGCTGAAGAACCTAAAAAATCATCTGGAAAAGGAAGTAAAAAAACTGGAGATTTCACAACAGTTTGGGCATCAGAATTTGACAATAAAGCTAATGTGTTGGCATTTGTAACTCAATCTAACAATTTTATTATTGGTACAGATACAAACTCGGCAACAATGCTAGATGGAGAAGGAAAGCAATTGTGGAGTGGCGATTATAAAAATTTAACCACCAATAAATCTAATAAATGTGAAATTCAATATTTAGTTCACGGAACTAAAAACGGATACCTTTTTCTATTTGATAAAAAAATGGGAAAAGACAAAGTGTCTATTTTAGAGATGGCATCAGGAAAAGAATTATGGAACTCTGAAGAATATCAAAATCTGGTTCCTAAAGGTTCAAATGGTGACGAAGGTCAAGGTGAAGGCGAACTAGAATCGGTAAAATTTATTGATGAAATGGATGCTTTTTTAATCTCTCAAAAAGAATCTGTAATTCTTGTAAAAGCTAATACTGGAGAAAAAATTTGGGAAACCAATCGTTTTAAAGGAGCAATTGGAAAATACATTTACAATAAAGAAAAGAACGAAATTGTAATGATAAATTATAAACCAACTTTGTTTGGTGCGATTTTCGCAGGATTTAAAAATCAAATTGTTAGAATTAATGCTTTAAATGGTGATGTAATTTGGGATCAACCTTATTTTGGATTTGTAGAAAAAGAATTAGTAACCAGAAAAGCAATAGTTGATATTTGGATAGATAAAGGCAAAGTATTTTTATATTTAAATGGTTTAACAGTTTATGATTACGCTACAGGAAAAGTAATTTGGAAAGCGCATTATGATACCGAAATGGAAGCTAGAACTGGTAGAAAAATGTTTTATAGAACAATCGCAAATCCACTTTTTACAGATAAAGCAGTTTATCTTGCCATGGAAGGCGGAAGAAATAAAGTAAAATATGTTGAGAAATATGATTTAGAAACTGGAAAACTACAATGGACATCAGAGAAAATAACTGGTGCTTTTTGTATGCCAAATATGTATTTGGCTGGCGATAAAGTTATGGTTCAAGTTGGAGGAAAATTTCAAGTGCAAGAATATAGAAAAGAAACTAAAACATCTGTTGGCGTTGGTAGTTTTGCTGGTGGATCAACTGTAGAATGGGTTCCATACATTTATTGGGATTACAAAGCTCAAAAAAATAGTGTTTTAGCTCTTGACGAAAAAACAGGCACAACAGCTTGGCGATCAGAAAAATTTGATAAAAGAATTACAGATTTTGTTCTAGACGGAACAAAAACACTTTTTGTTGGTGATGGCGATGAATTTTACAGTTATGATATAAAATCTGGAACACAATTGTTTGATGTAAAACATGGCGATGCTGGCGTTGGAAAAGCTACAGATGTAATTGATTTTAATGAAAATGTTGTGGTTCTGTCAGAAAAAGGATTGGCTTGTTACAGTAAAAAAGATGGAAAACGAGTTTATGCTACTGAGAAAATTAAAGGTGTAGATTATTTTTATAAAAAAGGAGAAAACTATTTTTTAAGAGACCAAAGAAACAGTAAAAATATTATTTACGGAATTGATATGACCAATGGCGATGTAAAAGGTTCTGTTCAATCTAAAGGAAAAGGTGGCACACCAGAATTTGGAGATGGCATTGCAATTACTAATGATGGCGAATATATTTTTACTTTTCAAGGAAAGAAAGTAGAAAAAATAAAAGTAAACAATTAATGCGTTTTTAGTTGTTAACAGGAAGGTTGTGAAATTCGTTTTGCAACCTTTTTTAAATATAATTTTAAAACAATAACTTTATGATTTTTGTATTGATAAGTATCGTTTTTTTGTTGTCAGTTGTATTATTTTATTTGATTTATCAAATGAGTAGTATAAAAATAGAGCATTCTAAAACAGTTTCTAATTTAGAATCTGTAATTCATCAATTGCTTAATGAACAGAAAAAACAATCGTCAAACTTAAAATTATCTGATGAATTGAAAGGTAAATTAGTAAAAGCCAGAGTTTCTATAGACGAAAATGTGATGGATTTACAAAAAGATTTAATTTCTATAATTGCTAAAAATAAGTAAGAATTCTTAATTATTTATTAAAAATGCTTAAGTTTATGATTCCTAATAATTTTCTATGAAGAAATTATACCTAACTCTTTTTCTTTTAACATCATTTTCTATTTTTTCTCAAGTTAATATAGAGAAAGATAGTTTGCTAAATATAGCCAAATCATCAAAAAACGATTCTATTGTAATTGATGCTTATACAAAGCTATTTTTAAATGAAGTGTATGCTAATGTTTCCAACTCTGCTCAATATTATAATGCTATTTTTAAAATTGCAAAAAATAAAAACTCAAATTATGCTTATGCTAAAGGATATATTTTAAAAGGCATAAAAAGTGATGTTTCAGGCAAACTAGACAGCTCACTTTATTATTATAAAAAATCGTTACCTTTTTCTAAAAAATGCAAAGCAACTTCAATGGAAGGTTCTGCTAATAATAATATTGGGCTTTTATTATGGAATCAAGGTTATTATTATGAAGCGCTGTTAAAATTTAATGAAGCATTAACATTATTTGAAAAAGCCAAACGAAAAGATTTGCAAGGAAATGCGTTAAGTAATATTGGATTAATTTATGATGAAATAGACGATTTTAAAAAATCTGAATACTACTTGCTTAAGGCATTACAAATTAGAAAAGAAAACAATGATCAATACGGCTTGTCTGTTTCTTATATAAATTTAGGAAGTTTGTATAACGATTTAAAAAACTATGATTTAGCATTAAAAAATTACAAACTCGGTATTTCTATCAAGCAAAAAGAAAATGATTTACTTGGTATTGCTACTGCAAACACTAATATGTATACTACTTTAATGATTTTAAAAAGGTATGAAGAAGCATTCAAATCATTGCAAACTGCCGAAAAAATATGTATAGAAAATCAAGCAGAATCTAATATTCTTGAAAATGTTTACATTGGTTTTTCAGAATATTACTTAAAGATTAATAATATTTTAAAAGCTAAAGAATACAACAATAAATTATTTGAAGTGAATAAAAAAACAAACGACATTCAACGATTATCAAGTTTTTATGAAACACAATCTAAAATTGCAATGGCTGAAAAAGTGTACAATATTGCTTATTTTTCTTTACAAAAAAGCGATTCATTAAAACACATAACTGACGGAATTGAACTTAAAAAATCTATTAATTTATTCGAAGCCAAATACCAATCTGAAAAAAAAGAGAAAGAGATTTTACAGATAAAAAATGAATTATTTAAAAAGGAAATTCTAACTAAAAAGAAAAATACATTATTAATTATAATTTCTGTAATTACATTATTTGTTATAGTATTAGGATATTTATTTTACAGACAACAAAAACTAAAAAACAAGCAGCAAGAGCAAGAATTTAAACTAAAATCCGCAATAAAAGAAATAGAAAATCAAAATAAATTACAAGAGCAACGCTTGTCTATTTCAAGAGATTTACACGATAACATTGGCTCTCAACTTACTTTTATTATATCATCTGTAGACAATGTAAAATACGGATTTGATATTAATAATGACAAGCTAGAATCTAAACTAACCAACATTAGCACATTTGCCAAAGATACAATTGTAGAACTTCGAGATACTATTTGGGCAATGAATTCTAATGAAATTACCTTTCAAGATTTAGAAAATAGAATTAATAATTTTATAGAAAAAGCTAAAGAAGTAAAAGATAAAATTAGTTTTTCATTTGCTACAGATGAAGATTTGAAAGCTAAAAAATTAACTTCCGTAGAAGGAATGAATGTGTACAGAACTATTCAAGAAGCAATAAATAATAGTATTAAATATGCTGATGCCGATATTATTTCTATTACTATTAAACAAGTAAATTCTAAAACAAACATTTTTATAAAAGACAACGGAAAAGGTTTTGATTACGAAACAATTGAAAAAGGAAACGGTATAAATAATATGAAAAAACGCATTGAAGAAATAGGTGGAAATTTCAATTTATCATCTTCTAATGAAGGAACTAAAATTGAAATTATGATTTAATTTATTTTCTAAAACAGATTACAAAATACGTATAAATACGTATTTTATATGATTTAAAATTACTCTAATTTTACACTTAAATAATAAGTTATGATAAAGTTAGCCATAGTAGACGACAACTCTTTTTTAATAAAAGCCACACAAGAAAAACTTTCTTTTTTTGAAGATTTCGATTTAAAGTTTACCGCTTTTGACGGAAAAAATGCTTTAGAAAAAATAGAGAAAAATCATAACTTAGATATGATTTTGATGGATATAGAAATGCCAGTAATGAACGGAATTGAAGCTACAAGTATTATTAAAAATAAATATCCTCAGATAAAAATTATAATGCTAACAGTTTTCGATAACGACGAAAATATATTTAATGCTATAAAAGCTGGAGCAGATGGTTATTTACTAAAAGAGGTAAATCCTAAAGATTTACATCAAGGAATTCTAGAAACATTAAATGGTGGCGCCACAATGACACCATCAATTGCAATGAAAACGTTAAAATTATTTAGAAATCCAATCGATTTTCAATCTAATCTTAGTCAAGAAGAAATAAATTTAACACCACGAGAGATTGAAGTTTTAGAACAATTAAGTAAGGGTTTAAAATACAATTCTATTGCAGATAATTTATTTTTATCTGTAGGAACAATTCGCAAACATGTTGAAAACATTTACAATAAACTTAAAGTACACAATAAACTAGAAGCCATTCAAAAAGCTAAAAACAATAATTTGATTTAACTTTTTTTAATTTAAAGATTTTATTAAAATACGCTTTTTAGCGTATTTTTTTGTTTAATAAAAAAACCAAAATTTGCCAAATAACCTTAATCAATTTACAAATGAAAAAATTAATTATTACCGCATGTTTTTTAGCAGCATTTACCAATTTAAATGCACAAAGTTTTACAGAAGGAACTAAAGTAGCGCAAGTTGGAATTGGACTTGGAAGTGATTTTGGAACTCCAATTGGAGCAAGTTTTGAGTATGGAATTTCAGAAACGTTTGGAGTTGGTGCATACATTGGTTATGCAAGCAAAACCTATCCAGTTTTTACTGATTCTTATAAAGTAACAAGCACACTTTTTGGAGCCAGAGGAAATTATCATTTTTATACAGAAGATAAAATTGATGTTTATGGTGGTGCTATTTTAGGATATAATTCAGCCTCTGCAAAATGGGAAGGAAATAACAATTCACCTATTTTAGCAACTTATGGTGGAGTTGTTTATGGTGGAGTTGTTGGCGGAAGATACTATTTTACTGAATCAATTGGTGCATTTGCAGAAGCTGGTTATGGTATTGGTTATCTAACTGTTGGAATTGTAGCCAAGTTCTAAATGTATTTTAAAACAAAAAATGAAGTTTCTTAAAAATACGCTTTTTAGCGTATTTTTTTGTGTTTAAGTGTAACCTAGATTTGCCTTATAACTTTTAAAAAACAATAAAATGAAATCAAAAAAATTATTTTCAAAGATTGCGGTAGCAATTACATTTTTATTTGCATTGAATGCCAATGCCAATAATGTTCAAATTACAGGAACAACAATTGTTGGATCCAATGTAACATTTAATATTTCTTGGGACAACAGTTGGAATGCCAGTGTTGCTCCAAACAATTGGGATGCTGTTTGGGTTTTTATTAAATTTCAAGATTGTAATACACGTTTGTGGGCACACGCAGGTTTAAGCACGCTTGCAGCAGATCATTCCACTTCTTCTCCATTACAAGTCGATGCAGTTGCTGATGGTCGTGGCGTTTTCATTCGTAGAAGTGCTGTTGGTGGAGGTTCAGTTACCTCAACATCAGTAACTTTAAAAATGACAATTCCAGCAGGAACGTTTAATTATAAAGTTTTTGGAATAGAAATGGTAAATGTGCCTCAAGGTCAATTTCAAATTGGTGATGGAATTAGTACATCAACTTTTAATAGTATTAATATAACAGCAACTTCACAATCTGGTGGATTAACATCAGCAACTTTAGGTGGTGCAGCTACAAATGTTCCAGCAACTTTTCCAATGGGATTTAACTCTTTCTATTGTATGAAATATGAAATTTCTCAATTGCAATATGTAGAATATTTAAACTCTTTAACGTACACTCAACAAGCTGCTCACGTTGCTAATGATCCAATTGGTGCTATAGGAACTTATGCAATGTTTGGAGGATTTGCTTATAGAAATGGTGTTAGAATTATAACCTCAGGAAACAATGCAGCAACACCAGCAGTTTACGCTTGCGATGGAACTGCAGGAGTAGAAAATAATAGTGATGACGGACAAGGAATTGCAATGAATAATTTGAGTTGGAGTGATGTTTCTGCTTATTTAGATTGGGCAGCTTTAAGACCAATGACCGAATTAGAATATGAAAAAGTATGTCGTGGTCCAGAAACTAGAATCGTTGGAGAATATCCTTGGGGTTCAGTAGATATTAATCCTGTTCAAAGTTATAATGCAGGAGTAATTAATGATTATTTAGGAAATGAAACCTTTACACCTGCAACAAATGGTAGTTGTGTAGTTGCTTCTGGTAACGGAAGTGGATTGTATGGTCCATTAAAAGTTGGTGTTTTTGCAACAGGAAGTTCAGGTAGAACATCTGCTGGAGCCGCCTATTATGGAGCAATGGAAATGGCAGGAAATGTAAGCGAAAAAGTGGTTGTAACAGCAAACGCAAGTGGAACAGCTTTTATAGGAAATAATGGAGATGGTACAATTACTGCAACAGGATTTGCAAATCAAACTTCTTGGCCAGATCCAACAACTGCAATTGGTATAGGATTTAAAGGTAGTGATTCTGTTAATGCTGCTGCTAGAGCAAGAACTTCTGATAGAGGTTTTATAACCACAGTTGATGCGGCTAGAGGTTATCTTTATGGTGGTCGTGGAGTGAGATAATAATCTAATTTGAAAGAAATGTTTTTAAAATAAAATCCTTTCTAAATCAAAATTAATAACAATTTTAAAATCAAATTAGATGAAAACAACTAAAAATTATATAGTTGTATTCTTAATCATCTTGTTATCGCATTTATCATCGTTTGCTCAATACAATGGAGGAAATTCCTCTGGTTCTTTCTCAGAAGAATTGAGCGTAACATCTTGCGGAATTCCGGCAAATTTTAATGCCTATTTCGGAGGATTTAATGATGGTGCAACAATTGACGAATTAAGTAGTACAGCTTGTGGACTTCCTCCTTCGTTCTTTGCCTATCTTGGCGGAATGGATGATGGCGCCACAGTCGATGAATTATCGATAAACATTTGTGGATTTCCACCTTCATTTTATGCCTATTTTGGCGGAACTGATGATGGTGCTGCAACAGACGAAACTAGTATTGGAGTTTGTCCTTTTCCTCCTTCGTTTTACGCCTATTTTGGTGGTAACGATGACGGATTTGTAGTAGACAAAACAGCTCCAATTTGTCCAACAGAACCACCAGTTGCAAGTTTTACAGCTTCAGCTACAGAAATCTGCGTAGGTCAATCGGTAACTTTTACAGATACTTCTACCAACATTCCTTCGGGTTGGACTTGGATATTTACTGGCGGAACGCCTAATAGTGCAACAGTTCAAAATCCTGTAATAATTTATAATACACCAGGAAGTTATGCAGTAACTTTATTAGCTGCAAATTTTAATGGAACAAATACAATAACTTTAACTGGTTACATAAACGTATATGCTTTTCCAATTGTAACTTCAACAACTCCAGCTGCAAGATGCGATTCAGGAACAGTTACGTTAAATGCTACTACAAATGTTGGAACTTTAAATTGGTATTCAAATCCATCTGGTGGAAGTAGTTTAGCATCAGGAATAAGTTTTACAACACCAAGCATTTCAGCAACTACAACCTATTATGTAGAATCACTTAACGGAGTTTGTTCATCTGTAAGAACTGCTGTAATTGCAACTGTAAATACTACACCAACAATTACTTCAACAACTCCAAACGGTCGTTGTGATGCTGGATCAGTAATTTTAAATGCAACATCAAGTGCTGGAAATACTATTTGGTATAATGTTTCTACCGGTGGAACTCCTTTAGCTACAACTAATAGTTTTACAACACCAAGTATTTCAACAACTACAACGTATTATGTAGAAGCAACTTCTGGCGGATGTACTTCTCCAAGAACTGCTGTTATTGCAACTGTAAATACAACTCCAATAATTACTTCAACTTCTCCAAACAGTCGTTGTGATGCTGGAACTGTAACATTATCTGCTACAGCAAATTCTGGAACTATTAATTGGTTTGCATCTTCAACTGGTGGAACAAGTTTGGCAAGTGGAACAAATTTTACAACGCCAAGTATAGCAACCACAACTACCTATTTTGTTGAAGCATCAAATGGAAGTTGTACTTCTTCACGAACTGCTGTTACAGCAACAATAAATGTAACTCCAGGAATTATAGCTATTGGAAATAATAGCCGTTGTGATGCTGGAACTGTAACTTTATCAGCTTCTGCAAGTGCAGGAAATGTAGTTTGGTATGCAGATGCAACTGGTGGAACTGCTTTAGCAACAACCAATAGTTTTACAACTCCAAGTATTTCAACTACTACAACATATTTTGTAGAAGCAACAAACGGAAGTTGTGCATCTGGTACAAGAACTCCAGTAATTGCAACGATTAATCTTAGTCCAACAATAACATCAACAACTCCAACTACTATTTGTGGTGGTAATACATTTACCATTTCGGCAACTGCAAGTGAAGGAACTTTAGCTTGGTATAATGTTCCAGTTGGTGGAATTGTTCAAGGTTCAGGAAATAATTTCTCTTTAAGTAATTGGGGAACAACAACTACATTCTATGTGCAAGCAACTGATGGAAATTGTCAATCGGCAAGAATTCCAGTTATAGTTACTGTAAATGATAGACCATTTAACTCCACTTTAACTCCAGCAAATCGTTGTGGAACAGGCACAGTTACATTAGCTGCAACTTATACTGTTGGAACTATAAATTGGTTTGCAAATTCAAGTGGTGGAACTTCAATTGCAACTGGTTCTAGTTTCACTACTCCAAGCATTTCAACAACTACAACTTATTATGTAGAAGCTGAAAATAATGGATGTATTTCTTTGATTAGAACAGCAATTACAGCTACAGTTTTTGACATTCCAGTAGTTACATCAACAATTTCTGCAAGTAGATGCGGAACAGGAAATGTTCAATTACAAGCAACTTCTAATGTTGGAACTATAAATTGGTATGCAAATGCAACTGGTGGAACTTCACTAGCAACTGGTGGATTATTCAATTCGCCAAGTTTAGCAACTACCACAACGTATTATGTTGAGGTTACCAACGGAACATGTACTTCTGCAAGAACTCCAGTTACTGCAACAATTTACACAGCAGTTTCAGTTCTTTCAACAACTCCAGCAAGTAGATGCGATACTGGAACGTTAACATTAAACGCAACTACAGAAAGTTTTGGAACTTTAAATTGGTATGCAAATGCTTCTGGTGGAACTTCCTTAGCAACAGGAAATAATTTTACAACTCCAAGTATTTCAGTTTCTACAACTTATTATGTAGAAGCAACAAATGGCGATTGTACAACTTCTAGAATTGCTGTTACAGCTTCAATAATTCCTACTGCTGCACCAACTGGATTTAATAATCAAACATTCTGTGCTGGTGAAACTGTTGACTTAATTGTAGTAAACGGAACTAATATAATATGGTATGATGCCTCTTCTGATGGAACAATTATTCCAACAGGAACGTTATTAGTTTCTGGGACAACTTATTTTGCTTCTCAAACCATTGGAACTTGTGAAAGTCCAACAAGATTAGCAGTAACTATGACAACTGGTGGATGTTTAGGAACTAATTCATTTGATTTTAATCAAATACAATTGTATCCAAATCCTGTTTCAGATGTTTTGAAAATTTCAAGTACGCAAGAACTTTCTTCAATTGAAGTTCTAGATATGCTTGGAAGATCATTATTTAGAAAAAACAATACAACTTTTGAAACAGAAATTGATATGTCAAACTTACCAACTGCTACCTATTTGGTTCAAGTTAAAGTAGACAATCAAGTAAAAACGTATAAAGTTATTAAACGATAGTAAGTAGTTTTTTAGTTTTTTTCTTAAAACCATCTCCTTTTTTAGTGAGATGGTTTTTTATTATTGTTAGATTCTGTACTTTCGTATAAATTAAATGATTTATGACACCACCAATTTCATCCAATAATAAAACTTCTTTTTTTCAGAATTTGATGCAATTTCTAACCGAATCTCGAAAATGGGTTTTTGTTTTATTACTAGCAATAATCGTATATTTAGCATACCAATTATTTACTAAAAGTAGCGAAAATTCAACAGTCGAATATGATACCAATTTAATTCAACAGCAAATAAAAAATGTGGGAAAACTAGTTGTTACAGAAGGTCATTTTGCAGAAGTTATGACTTATAAAGATCAAAAAAAGTATTTAATGGATATGGTTTCCTTCGAAAAAAAAGCAATGGTTGTAATAAATGCAGACGTAACAGTTTCGTTTGATTTGAGTAAGGTAACTTATGATATTGATGCAAAAAACAAAACGCTAACCATTACAAATATTCCAAAAGAGGAAATTAAAATTTCGCCAGATATAAAATTTTACGATGTAGAACAAAGTACATTAAACGAATTTACAGGAAACGATTATAATAAAATAAACAAAATAGTTCGTGCCAATCTAGCAAAAAAAATAGAAAAATCAAGTTTAAAATCAAATTCGAAAAATAGATTAATTTCTGAACTTTCTAAGATTTTGGTAGTTACAAATTCAATGGGTTGGACATTACAATATAATGGAAATCAAATTCAGAAAGAAATAGATTTTAATTCAATAAAAAATTAAAAATCTAAATTAACATTTAAATTGAAAAATTAATTTTAATAAATTTTGTTTAACCTTTTATAAAAATTGTTAAACATTTTGTATATTTGTAAAAAATTAATTCAATATGAAAAACTTTTCCAGAGCGCAAATTAATGAAATGGATAAAATCAGAAGATTGAACCTAATTAATTCTTGCACTGGCTATAAATCTGCAAATTTAATTGTTACAAAATCATTATCTGGAATTTCAAATGTTTCTGTTTTTAGTAGCGTAACACACATTGGAAGTAATCCGCCAATGATAAGTTTCATCACTCGACCGCTTTCTGTAAAACGTGACACTTATAATAATATTAAAGAGAATCCGTATTTCACTATCAATCATATTACTGAAAATATAATTGAAGATGCGCATCATTCTTCAGCTAGTTACGATTCAGATATTTCAGAATTTAATAAAACAAATTTAGAAGAAGAGTATAAGTTGGGTATTGATATTCCGTTTGTACAAAATAGTCCTGTACAATTGTTATGCAAATATATCAACGAATATCACATTGTAGAAAATGATACCGTAATGATAATAGCAGAAATTGAAAATTTATTTTTTGATGAAAAACTATTACACAAAGACAACTGGTTACAGTTAGACAGAGCAAAAGTAATAACTATAAACGGATTAGATGGTTATGCTTTACCGCTTTTAATAGATAGATTTGCGTATGCAAAACCGAATGTAGCAACTAAATCATTACTAGAATATGGCACATAAAAAAGTAAATCTTCCCACCAAAATTTGTGTTACATGCGGATTACCTTTTGCTTGGCGCAAAAAATGGGAAAAAAATTGGGACGAAGTAAAATATTGTAGTGAGAAATGCAGAAGAAGTAAATAAAAATGAGTTGTGAGTTGTGAGTTTTAAAAAAACACGCAATTTTATAAAAATTATCACAACAAAAATTTAGAACAAAAACGGATTTGCGAGAACTAAAACTTAATGACCTTAATTTCCTAAACGGTTCAAAATAATTTTAACAAAAACTTAGAGACTTTGCGACAAACTATGAATAATCTAATATGGTTTAGAAACGATTTAAGAGTTCAAGACAACAACTCACTTTTTCAGGCGTGTAAAAATTCTGGAAAGGTAATTGGCGTTTACTTTTTAGATCCACGAAATTTTGAAAACAATAAATATGGTTTCAAAAAAACAGAAAAATTTAGAGCAAAATTCCTTTTGGAAACGCTTCGAGATTTGAAAAATAATTTGGCAGAAAAAAATATTTCACTTTTAATTTTTCACGATTTACCTGAAACTATTTTTCCAAAACTGGTTTCCGAATTTGAAATTTCAAATGTTTATTTACAGAAAGAATGGACAAAAGATGAAATACGAGTTAACGATTCGGTAAAAGAAAAAGTTCCAGATAGTAAATTTATAGAAGTTTACGATCAATTTTTGTTTCATCCAGACGATATTCCGTATCAAGATTTTAGTAAGCTTCCTGAAGTTTTTACAGAATTTAGAAAAAAATGCGAGAAAGAAAGTAAAATTCGACCTTGTGTAGAAATTCAGTCAAAAGCATTAGATAATTTAATTGAAACTTCTAACGAAATTCCGAGTTTAGAAGATTTAGGATTAGAATCATTTAAATTAGATAAAAATTCGGCTTTTCCTTTTCGTGGTGGCGAAAATGCAGCTTTGAAACGAATGGAAAATTATTTTTTTGAAACCGAAAATTTGTCCGAATATAAAAAAACTAGAAACGGATTGATTGGCGAAAGTTACAGTTCTAAATTTTCAGCTTGGTTGGCTAACGGAAGTATTTCTGCGCGAACCATTTACTGGGAAATTCAGAATTACGAGCGTGAAATTTGCAAAAACGAAGATACCTATTGGTTGGTTTTCGAATTAATTTGGCGTGATTATTTCAAGTACATTTCATTAAAACACGGTGAGAAAATATTTAAAATTGACGGAATTTTAGGCAAAGAATACGAATGGAAATCAAATGATAAAGCGCTTCGCCAATGGATAAATGGAAATACTCGTGAACCATTTGTAAACGCCAATATGATTGAATTACAAAGAACTGGCTTTATGAGTAATCGTGGCAGACAAAACGTTGCGAGTTATTGGGCGAAAGAATGGGAACAAGATTGGCGCGTTGCCGCATCCTATTTTGAAAGTATGTTGATAGATTATGACGTGCATTCGAATTATGGTAATTGGATGTATAATGCTGGTGTTGGAAACGATCCGCGAGATAGAAAATTTAATATAAAGCGTCAGGCAGAAATGTATGATGGCGATGGAAAGTATCAGAAGCTTTGGTTAAATCCTAATTTGTTTTAGTTTTTTTTACACGAATTTCACGAATTTTCACTAATTTATTGCGGTTATTATTTCACTAATTTCTCTCAATCTTGTCATTCTGACGAAGAGCTTGTCCGCCGCGGAGGAAAGAATCTCACCAAGCTTTTAGATTCCTACGGAATGACAAACTAAATGGATAATTAAAACCCAAACTTGTCAATCTGACAAAATAATAAAAAATATAAAATGAAAACACTTCGACTAATTCTAGGCGACCAACTAAACATAAATCATTCTTGGTTATCAAAAACGGATGATGATGTAGTTTACCTTATGGCAGAAATGCGTCAAGAAACCGATTATGTAAAACATCATATTCAAAAAGTTGTGGCATTTTTTCTATCGATGCGAAATTTTGCAACTACATTAAAATCCAAAAATCAACAAGTAATTTACTTTGAAATTACTGATGAAAACAATCCGCACGATTTAGAAAAATTGATTTCTCAAATAATCCAGCAACACAAAATATCAAAATTTGAATATCAGTTGCCAGATGAATTTCGATTAGATGAACAACTAAAATCGATTTGCAAAAACATAAAAATTGAATCGGAAGTTTTTGATACCGAACATTTTTATACAACACGTTATGAATTAAAAGATTTTTTTGAAGCAAAAAAGATGCTTTTGATGGAAAATTTCTATAGAATGATGCGTAAAAAACACGAAGTTTTAATGCGTGGTTCGCAACCTGTTGGCGATCAATGGAATTTTGATCACGACAATAGATTGAAATATAAAGGTCAAGTTCCAATTCCGGATGCGAAGATTTTCTCCAAAAATGTTGCTGATGTTATTGCGCAACTTGAAAAATCGGAAGTGAAAACTTTTGGAAATATAGATGAGAAAAACTTTGTTTGGCCAACATCTCGTGAGGAATGTTTAGTTGTATTGGATTATTTTTGCACGCATCTTTTAAAACATTTTGGCGATTATGAAGATGCTTCTCATACTGATGAAAAATTTCTTTTTCATTCAAGATTATCGTTTGCTATGAATTCTAAAATGCTTTCGCCAAAAGAAGTTGTGGATACTGTTGTAGATTATTATTTTAAAAACGAAGACGATATTACGATTTCTCAAGTAGAAGGTTTTGTGCGTCAAATATTGGGTTGGCGCGAATATGTTCGAGGCATTTATTGGAAACAAATGCCCGAATATGCTACTTTAAACAAGCTTGAAAATTACAATAAATTACCCAATTTTTATTGGACAGGAAAAACCAAAATGAATTGTATGCAAAAAGCGATTTCGCAAAGTTTGGACGAAGCATATGCGCATCATATTCAACGTTTAATGATTATTGGAAATTTTTCTTTGCTCACACAAATGCATCCAGACGAAGTTGACGCTTGGTATCTTGGTGTTTATATTGATGCCATTGAATGGGTAGAATTGCCAAATGTTCGTGGAATGAGTCAATACGCTGATGGTGGAATTTTGGCAACAAAACCTTATGTTTCCTCTGGAAGTTACATCAACAAAATGAGTAATTATTGTACCAGTTGTCATTATTCTGTTAAAGATAAATTTGGCGAAAAAGCGTGTCCGTTTAATACATTATATTGGAATTTTTTAGATGAGAAAAAAGAATATTTTGCCAACAATCAACGAATGGGAATGATGATGAATATGCTAAAAAAGATGAATCCTGAAGAATTGTATAAGATTAAAGTTAAAGCTAATGCGATAATTGGTGATTTGGATAGTTACTAAATTTCAAGCAAATTTTCACGAAATATTTTACTTTTAGATTTCACGAATTCTATTTATTAAAAATTAATGGGAATTCGTGAAATTCATGTCAACTAAAAATCAATTTCTAGGCAAAAAAACCAATTTACTAGAACTCTTAATAATCTCAACTTTATTCATTTTCATTTTTCTAAATTTTCCTTGCACAAATAATTCCGTTTGATCATTATAATGTTTGCTCATAGGATTTCCAGATTGTCCTGACGGCAAAATACTTACACTATTCTCAACATCAGAAAAATCTACAATTCGTCTAGTTGATGGTCCAGCTTTTACTTCATTTATTTTATTGTCAGAATAAGTAAAAATCATATTATTGATAACTTCATTTGCGCCAGCAACTTCATAAGGTCCAACATTAAAAAAACCACGCAATGCTTTAACTTTTCCAATCGGATGACCAATTTCTAATGAGTGCACTTTGTTCCAAGTCCAAGAATTTATTTCTTTTCCTAATTGATTTTCTAAACTTGAAATGGCTTCTTTAAATGATGTATTCAAAATTTCTTCACGCGTTTCTTTATGATTTTTTGTCTTCAAATTATCCCACCAAACAGAGTTTTCGTTCTGACTTTGAGTTGAAATAAGTTGTTTCATTATATGTGTTCCTAAAAAAGAATTGAAATCTTTTTCGCCCAGTTCATCTTGAAAGGTATTTTTCAAATAAAAGTAAACCCATTTGTTGAAAATTGTTGGCGCAATATCGTTTACATTATTAGTTGCTTTCCAATTTTTTAGAATTGTAGTCGCTTGCTTTTCATTTCCGGAAGCGTTTTTATTTAAAGTCAAAACCCATTTTAAAACAGTTTCTTGAGCAGTTGAAGACGTGTTATCCAAAGCCATTTTTTCAACATCATGCCTTGTCCAATTGTTTTTAGATTGCAATAAAGTATCAATTCTTGTAGCTCTATCTTTGGGTAAATAATATCCTGGATACAAATAATTATTTACTGCTTCTGTTTGATTATTAGACGAATAAACATAATTCCAAATAGGATTTAAAGCTTGTGGATTGTATAAAAAAGGAAGAAATTCTTTTTTATCATCGATATCATTTGTGCCACTCAAAATAAAATTAGTATTGACCGATTTAGGAACTTTATATAATTTTCCAGAAGTTGTCCAAGCGATATTATTTTGCGCATCGCCATACATAATGTTCAATCCTGGTGCGTGAATTAATTCAATTCCTTTTTTAAAATTATGAAAGTTTGTGGCATGAGAAAGTGAGTAAACGGCTTGCAGAAGTTGGTTTTTCTCTTGGGTATAAATCCAAAACATTGAAATTGGTTTCTCATTAGTCAAACCATCAACTAAACCATTCATTATTGGTCCGTTTTTGGTGATTTTTACCTTTAGTTTTATACTTGTACTGTCTTTAACTTTGATAATTTTAGTAATCGTTTTATAATTTTCGAAACCTGTTATTGTCTTGTATTGATTGGAATTATTTGGATTTTCTTCTTCTTGAAAAAAGTCTAAATCATCGTTTTCAAACATTGTTAAACCATAAGCGTAATTACGATTGTGACCTAAAAGTGGAAAAGGCGTTCCTGCCAAATGATAACCATACATTTCATAATTTGGCGTTATAATATGAGCTTCATACCAAGTTCCAGGTTGCGAAAAACCAATGTGTGGATCGTTTTCAAACAATACTTTGCCGCTTTTAGTTTTTTCACCACCAATTACCCAACTATTACTACCAATAAATGGCGGAATTGGTGAATTGTCTAAAATACTCGCAACCGATTTTGAAATCTCAGAATAATCAGAATAATTACCTTTAAAACTTTTTAATTGTTTTGTTCCAAGTGAACCATTAAGTGCGAAATCTTTAAGATATTCTGCACCAAATTTGTCGCGAATGTTCGTCAATAAAGGATCAGTTTTTTGAGCCATTGCAAAACTAAAAGACATATATCCAAAAATATTATAAACGTCTTTTATGGTTAGCTTTTGTTTTTCTATTCCTAATAAAGTAAATTCTATTGGTGTTTTTCCTTCCTCAATGTAATGATTTACACCATCAAGATAGGCCATTGTAAGTTTATAGGTTTCAGAATTTTTATCCAATTCTGAAATGGCTTTTTCTGATGCTTCATCAATTCCTAAACCTGCAAAAAATTTATCGTTTTTAAGCATTACCGAACCAAAAATTTCAGATAATTTTCCAGGCGCAATTCTTCGCATTAATTCCATTTGCCACAATCTGTCTTGTGCGTGAACATAACCCAATGCTAACATTGCATCTTTTTGCGAATTGGAATAAATATGCGGAATTCCAAAATCGTCAAAGTAAACGGTTGTAGCTTTTTCAATGTTTTTCAATAGAATTTCGCCTTCATAATTGGGTTTGGAATACTGTAAATAACAAAAAATAAAAACTACAAATAGTACAACTAGAAACACTAAAACTTTAAAGCCTTTTTTTACAGATTTCATTTTAAAAATTAAATTGCATCAAATGTAAAAATAAACTTTTTATGTTTAAATAATTTTTTGTTTTACGATTAAAAAAGTCGTATTATTTGAAAAGCTCAGTTTATCTTGGTTTTTATAGAAAAAAATCAGTTGATAACTTTTTTTTGAATATCCTCGCAAAGGCGCTAAGAATATGACTACTTAAACTTTGCGACTTTGCGACTTTGCGAGAATATTAAAGCACGATTTGTGAGAAACAATTTTATATCGGAAGATAATGTTTAAATAATCTAAATTTTGAACTTAACAATCAATTTTTATTTATTCTCATATATTTGCAAAACAAAATTAAAGCATGATTAGATTTTTACTTTTTATTTTCTTTTTTCCAATAGTACTTTTTAGTCAAACTATTAAAAATTCAAGTGCTTTGGAAATTGATTTTTTAAGAGGAAATGTTGTTCCACATACAGATGATTTATTCCATTTGGCTGGACATACAGAAGGAATTATGCTAAGTTTTTCTAAAAAAACCAACGGAAATAAAGAATGGCACAAAGCATTTAATTATCCAGATTTTGGCGGTTATTTTTTATTTCAAGATTTAAAAAACAACTATTTAGGAGAAAATTATGCGGTTGGAATGCACTATAATTTTTACTTTTTAAAACGAAATTTTCATTTTAAAATTGCTCAAGGAATTGCCTACACAACCAATCCTTATGACAAAGTAGAAAACAGTAAAAATAAAGCGTTTGGAACAAAATTTATGGGAAATGCCAACTTTGGATTGTACTATAAAAAAGAAAATATAATAGACAATGTTGGGCTTCACGCAGGATTACTTTTTACACATTACTCCAACGGAAGATTTAAATCGCCCAATAGTGGCATAAATACGCTACTTTTAAATGTTGGTATAAATTATAATTTTGATGATAAAACCAAACGAAAATTAGATTCAACTTATGTTAAAACTAAACTTACCGAACCTATAAAATACAATTTTGTTTTTAGAACAGGTTTAAATGAAAGTCCAGTAATTGGAAGCGGACAACATCCTTTTTATCATATTGGTTTTTATGCCGACAAACGAATTAATAGAAAAAGTGCGTTGCAACTTGGTACAGAAGTTTTTCTTACTACAAGTTTTAAAGACTATATAAAATACAGATCGGTTTCTTTTCAAGAGTTTTATATAGATCCAAATACCGATTATAAACGAGTTGGTGTCTTTGTTGGTCACGAATTAATAATAAATAAAATCTCGTTAGAAGCGCAACTTGGTTTTTATGTTTACGATCCTTTAAAAAACGAAATTCCTGTTTATGACCGAATTGGAATGAAGTATTACATTACCAAAAAACTCTTTACAGGTTTTACCTTAAAAACGCATATGTTTCTTGCAGAAGCAATAGAATTTGGTGTTGGATTACGATTATAAAACAATAACTATGAAAAAAATTTATATATTTATTTCACTATTTCTTTTAAGTTTCACATCTTGCGAAAAACCTAGCGATTGCATAGAATCGACTGGAAATGAAACTACTAGAGAAGTTATTGTAACACCTTTTATAAAAATAAATGTGCAACGAGGCATTGAAGTTGTACTTATGCAAGACGCAAATTATTCGGTACAAATAAAAACTGGCGAAAATTTAATAAACGATGTCGAAGCCAATGTTATAGATAATACTTTGTATTTAAAAGACAATACTACTTGCAATTGGGTAAGAGAATTTGGTCAAACTGTGGTTTATATTTCGGCGCCAAATATTGAAGAAATTTATTCTAAAACCGAAAAAAACATTAGTTCTAACGGCGTTCTCACCTACCCTTTTTTAAGATTAATTTCGGTAGACAAAAACGGTGATGGTATGGATGGCGCAGGAACAGGAGATTTTTACATTACAGTAAACAACAATGAATTGGTTATAATAAACAATAATTTATCTAGATATTTTATTTCTGGAGCAACTGTTCAAGCCAATTTTAATTTCTATAATGGCGATGGTAGAATTGAAGCGCAAAACCTAATTGCACAAAACATTAATATTTATCATCGTGGCTCTAACGATATGATTTTAAAGCCAATACAAAGCATTACTGGGAAAATTTTAAGTACAGGAAATGTAATTTTAAAAAATACACCACAAATTGTAGACGTTCAAGAATTGTATCAAGGACAACTTATTTATAATTAGAAGCAACATCCAGCTATACATTTCAAGTTGGCTTGTAAAATTATATTTTTCTACGACCCAAAATGTGCTTCCTTTGGTCGCAATTTTGGCTCAAGAAAAATTATAATTTTCCTTCACCAAGCTTTTCATTTTTATCTGGGCTAGGAATTTTTTATGTTTTAAGAGTGAAGTTAAATTGAAATTTTGAGAAATGAAATTGAGTAAATTCTCAACTGAAAACTAAACTTTAAATTATATGACAATAAAAGAATTCACTTTTTCCTCGCAAGACTAAATTTATTTATATAATTCAAAAATAATGAAAAAAAAACAAATATTATTTATTTTTAAGCACAGTTCTTTGTCAGCCGACGTGTTATTTTTTTCGATTGGTTGACAAATCAATATTGTTTTTGTACTTTTGTCAACTAAACTAAATCTTATGAAAGATATAATCTCACAAAAAATTATAAATGCTAGAGCTCTAAAGGGTTTTTCTCAACAAGAATTAGCTGATATGATTGGAGTTTCTAAGCAAATGATTAGTAAATACGAAAAAGGTGAATCTATACCTACAAGTTCAAATCTTTTAAAGTTAGGAAAATCATTAAAAGTAAAGATTGATTATTTTTTTAAACCAAATAAAATTGAATTAGGTGTTTTGAACTTTAGAAAGAAAAGTTCATTTTCAAATAAGAAGCAAGAATCTTTGGAGCAACTAATAAAACTTAATCTTGAAAATTATTTAGAAATTGAAGATTTGTTGCAAATTGATTATTCTTTTAAAAATTCAATTCAAAATGAGAAAATTAATTCTATTGAAGATATTGAAAAAATAGTTTTATCGTTGAGAAATGTTTGGGAAATTGGGCTTGACCCAATTCATAATATTATTCAACTTTTAGAAGATAATGAAATAAAAGTTGTAGAACTTTTTGATGTAAAAGATAATTTTGATGGTTTAGCGACTTTTGTAAATGATAAATTTCCTGTAATTGTTGTAAATGGTAATTTTCCTGTGGAAAGAAAACGTTTTACTTTATTACATGAGTTAGGACATTTGCTTCTAAATCTTCCAGAATGTAATTTAAAAGATGAAGAAAATTACTGCAACAAATTTGCTTCTGAATTTCTATTTCCAAAAAAACTTGTTATTAAAGAATTTGGAGTTAAGCGCGATTTAATTTCGTTAAACGAGTTGATTGAAGTTCAAAAAAAGTATGGAATGAGTATTCAAGCAATTGTTTATAGATTGGTAGATGCTAATATCTTCACTGAAAACAGGAAAACTGAGTTTTATAAAAAAATCAATTTTAACCCTAGTCTAAAAAGAGAAGTTAATTTGCCAAGATTTCAAACTCCTGAAAAGTCAAATAGATTTGAACAATTGGTTTACAGAGCTTTGTCACAAGAAATTATTTCTATTAGTAAGGCATCATCTTTATTAAATCAAAATATTAATTTATTAATTGAAAACTCATTAATATAAATTTAATTGATAATGGTAATTATTAATGATGCTAATATTTTAATTGACTTAGTTCATCTAAACTTGATGTATGAATTTATTCATCTAGATTTAGAATTAAAAACGACAGATTTTGTTTTTGAAGAACTTAATGAATATCAAAAAAATATAATTGAAGAGTATATTAATTTAGGAAATATTGAAATAATAATTACAGAGGAAGAAGAAGATTTTGTAAGTATTACATCTATTTTAGAGAATAGCTCGGGTTTAAGTTTTGAAGATTGTTCTGTTTGGCATTACGCAAGCAAACTTGATGGTATATTACTTTCTGGTGATGGAAAATTAAGAAAACAAGCAACAGCAAATGGAATTTTAGTAAAAGGCATTTTATATGTTTTTGACCAACTACTTTTGAAAGGATTAATTTCTTTTGATTTTGCTATTGAGAAAATTGAACAACTTTATGAAATAAATCCACGATTACCAATTAATTCAAAAAATGAGCGAACTATTAATTGGTCGTCGCAAAAACATGTTGGCTAACTTAATAACGGTCACACCTTTTTGTTAATAAAACCTACTTCCTAGTCATTTCCCTAAAAACCACCTTAAAATTCTTATTTTTCATATTCAATTACAACGTTTTTAATCCATTATCGTGAGCAAAGTCAAAAACTGCTGGTCGCATGTCTTTATCACTTTCAAAGGTTAATTTCTAGTAATAAAAACATTTGAAAATTTACAATTTAATTGCAAGTTCAAGCTTTCCACCTAAACCTAATTCTACAATTTTTTGTAAAGTAGAAAAACGAACTTCTTTAATGTTATTTTCAATTCTTGAAATATAAGATTTTGTTGTGCCACTTTTATTTGCAAGTTCTTCGTGAGTTAAACCTCTTTGTATTCTTGCTTCGTGAATCATAACGCCAAGCTTAAATTGCTCGTAACCTTTCTCTAAATTGTCACGTTTTTCAGTTCCATTTTTACCGTAAAATTCGTCTTTAAATTCCGAAAGAGTTTTTAAATTAATCGTTTTCATAATGGTATTCTTGTTTTAATATCATTTCCTTTAGCAATAACTTCCACTTGTGCTGGAATCATATAATCCGAAAAAACGAATCCTTTAATTGTTTTAGTTTTTATATTTTTTTCCTTTCCAAAAGACAAGATAGATAATAATAATAATGATATGTAAATAATTTGCTTCATTTATTCTTGAATATATTTTATTTTTAATTCTCTATAATTCGGATATTTTCTTTTATTTATCTCCATACAGATTAAAGAAGATACAGCTTCACCAACTTGTCCATAATTTTTTTTCACTTTATATTTTAATAGAATTGTATCATTTTTGATTTCTGCTGAGCAACTTTCTGCTTTAACCCATATTCCACCACCACCAATTATAAATAAATATTGTGCTGTTTGTTTATACAAACTATCTAAATTTCTTTTATTCATATCTGAATTATAAAAAGTGAGTTTTGTTTTTAGAGCATCTTCTTTATTTTCAACCCATTTACTATCTTTAAACGGATTATTATCCTCAAAAAGGGCAAAATCACAGAAATAGAATTTAAAATCTTTATTTTTTTTATTACAACTTGTGATGCCTATGAGTAGCAGTATTAGTATATATCGAAAAATATTTTTCATAATTTTAATGAGATTAGTAAACCTATTTTAGGACGATACATTTGCTAAAATAGCAAACAACTTAATAATAGTAAAACCTTATATTACATAATTTTTAAAATTCACGATTCTACTTCCTAGTCATTTCCCTAAAAACCGCTTCCAAATTCTTATTTTTCTGGTTCAATTGCAGCGTTTTTAATCCATTATCGTGGGCAAAGTCAAAAACTGCTGGTCGCATATCTTTATCACTTTCAAAGGTTAATTCCCAAGTCATGTCGTGCGTGTTTTTATACGATTTTAAATGCGGAATTCGTTTTATGGCTTCTTCTTCAATTTTAAAATCAAACTCTACTTCTATTACTTGCTCTTTCGTTTCAGAGAAAATTTTGTCTAGTTTTTTATCGGTTACAATTTTGCCTTCGTTAATAATTATTACTCTGTCGCAAATGGCTTCAACTTCTTGCATAATGTGCGTAGAAAGAAAAACCGTTTTGTCAGCACCAATATTTCTAATTAAATCTCTAATTTCTACCAACTGATTTGGATCTAAACCTGTTGTTGGTTCGTCTAAAATTAATACATCTGGATTATGCAACAACGCAGTAGCAATGCCAACACGTTGACGATAACCTTTACTCAATTGACCAATTTTTTTATGACTTTCTGGCGTCAATCCTGTTAAAGAAATCACTTCTTCAATTCTAGATTTTGCTACTTTATAAACATCAGCATTAAATGCTAAATATTCTCTAACATACAAATCCAAGTACAACGGATTGTGTTCTGCCAAATAACCAACCGAAAGTTGTACCGCTTTTTGATTAGCAATAACATCATTTCCGTTTACAGTTGCTGTTCCAGAATCGGATGTAATATAAGTAGTCAAAATTTTCATCAAGGTTGATTTTCCTGCGCCATTCGGACCAAGAAAACCCACAATTTCACCTTTTTTTACAGAAAACGAAACGCTATCCAATGCTTTTTGAGCACCATAATTCTTTGAAATATTTACAACTTCTATTGACATAATTAATCTATTTGTAGCAAATGTAAACAGAAATTAGCTTCATTTAGTATTTTTTCTTTTCAGATTATTCTTTTTTTAATTCGCATTTAGATTTCTATATTTACATAAGAATTTCACTATTTCTAAAAATTTGAATTATGAAAAAACTATCCATTCTATTTTTATTGTTTACAATTATTTGTCAAGCGCAAGTAAAACCAACAATCGATAAAAATGAAGTTATTAGAATTGAAACCGAATTAGCATCTGACAGAATGCAAGGAAGAGAGATTTTTACTGTCGGAATTGATTCTGCATCAGTATTTATAGAAAAAGAATTTAGCAAAATTGGATTGGATTTTTACGGCGATTTAAAAAATTATCGTCAAGAGTTTGAAGTCAAAAATAAACCAGCCAATAATGTAATTGGTATTTTAAAAGGAAAATCTAAACCAGAAGAGTTTGTAATTTTTTCAGCACATTTTGACCATTTAGGAACTAAAGATTATGGTACAGATAAAATTTACAATGGCGCAAACGACGATGCATCTGGAGTTACTGCTGTAATAACATTAGCCAACTATTTTAAAGAATTAAATACTAACGAACGCACCATTATTTTTGTTGCATTTACTGGTGAAGAAGTTGGCGGATTTGGTTCTGGTTTTTTCTCTAAAAGTATAAATGCAGATAAAGTTGTGGCAATGTTTAACATAGAAATGATTGGAACCGAAAGTAAATGGGGTAAAAATTCTTGTTACATCACAGGATTTGAAAAATCTAATTTTGGAACTATTTTACAAAAAAATCTTAAAGCAACAAGTTTTAATTTCTATCAAGATCCATATCCATCAGAACAATTATTTTACCGTTCAGATAATGCAAGATTGGCAGCTTTAGGAGTTCCAGCACACACAATATCTACTTCTAAAATGGATTCTGAAGAAAATTATCATCAATTATCTGACGATGTTTCTACTTTAGATTTAGAAAATATGACCGAAGTTATTAAATCAATTGCACTTAGTTCAGAAAGTATTATAAAAGGAATTGATACACCAACTAGAGTTAAGAAATTGAGAGAATAATATTCAACGAAAACGTTAGCGTAAAAAAATCACATATATTTTTATTTATATTCATATATTATTTACTTTAGCCAAATACAAAAACACAAAATGTTACAAACTGCAACTTATTATAGCAATTCATTTTATTTCTGGAAACAGAACAGGATTGTTATATAGTTTAGATAAAAATAAAATCACTTAACTAAGATACAATCCTGATGCAAATCAGGATTTTTTTTTATTCTGAATACTTTGCCAAAGTTTTAAACTTTGGCAAAGTTTAGAAAATAATTGACAATGGAAAATTTAAAAATAGCAATTCAAGGAATCAAAGGTTCGTTTCACCATCAAGTAGCGCAAGAATATTTTCAGTGTGAAAATGATTTGGACGAATGTATGTCATTTGACGAATTGGTAAAAAGTTTAAAAGAAAATAAAGCTGACAAAGGCGTTATGGCGTTAGAGAATTCTATCGCTGGTTCAATAATTCCCAATTATGCTTTAATTGATACTAATAATTTACACATTATTGGCGAACATTATTTGGACATTCATATGAATTTGATGGTGTTAAAAGGTCAGAAAATTGAAGATATTACCGAAGTACATTCACATCCAATTGCGTTGTTGCAATGCGCGGTTTTCTTTAGTCAATATCCACACATAAAACTAGTTGAAAGTGGTGATACTGCAGAAACTGCAAGAAGAATTCAAGAACATAAATTAATTGGAATTGCTGCTGTTGCTGCGCCAATTGCTGCTAAATTATATGATTTAGAAATTTTAGCCGCAGGAATTCATACGGTTCAAAGTAACAAAACCCGATTTGTAATTGTAAAAACGCAGAACAAAGAAATTCAGAAGGAAAACATTAATAAAGCTTCAATAAAGTTTGAATTGGATGACACTGCAGGAAGTTTGGCAACCGTTTTAAATGTCATGAACAATTGCAAGTTGAATTTAACCAAAATCCAATCGATGCCAATTATAGAAACGCCATTTCAATATTCATTTTTTGTAGATGTGATTTTTGACAAATACAAACACTATGAAAAAGCCAAAAAAATATTAGAATTAATGACAACCCATTTCAAAGTACTTGGCGAATATAAAAGTGGAAAACGGTAAGAAATATAAATTACAAAAATCAATCAGTGAAAATCTGTTAAATCCGTTAAATTAGTGGCAAAAAAAATGATACAAACAGCAAACAGACTAAATTCAGTAGAAGAATATTATTTCTCTAAGAAATTGAAAGAAGTACGTCAATTAATTTCCGATGGAAAACCTATTATTAATATGGGAATTGGAAGTCCAGATTTAACACCAGATACTTCTGTAATTGAAGCAATTCAACAATCATTATTTGACGAAAAAGCACATGAATACCAAAGTTATCAAGGTTTACCAGAACTTAGAAAAGGAATAGCAACTTTTTATAAAAATCAATTTCAAGTTGATTTGGATTTTACTTCTGAAATTCTACCTTTAATGGGTTCAAAAGAAGGAATTATGCATATTTCATTGGCGTTTTTAAATGAAGGTGACGAAGTTTTAATCCCAAATCCTGGTTATCCAACCTATGCTTCTGTTACAGAATTGGTTCAGGCAAAAGCTGTATATTATGATTTGATAGAAGAAAATAATTGGTTTCCAGATTTTGAAAAATTAGAACAACTAAATTTGTCTAAAGTAAAACTGATGTGGGTTTCGTATCCACACATGCCAACAGGAGCAAACGGAAATTTGGAAATTTTTAAAAAATTAATTGCCTTTGGAAAAAAACACACTATTTTAATTGTAAATGACAATCCGTACAGCTTTGTTTTAAACGAAAATCCGATTTCGATTTTGCAAATTGAAGGTGCAAAAGATATTGCTTTAGAATTAAACTCGTTATCCAAAACGTTTAATATGGCAGGTTGGCGAGTTGGAATGGTTTTAGGAAATGCAACATTATTAGATGCCATTTTAAAAGTAAAAAGCAACATGGACAGCGGCATGTTTTATGGAATTCAGAAAGGTGCCATTGCAGCTTTAAAATTGGAAAAAAATTGGTTTGAAAGCCAAAATGAAATTTACACAAAACGAAGAAATTTGATTTTCAAATTAGCCGAAAAAATGCATTGTACCTTTGACAAAAACTGTGTTGGATTATTTGTTTGGGCAAAATTGCCTGCGGAAATAATATCTGCGGAAGCGTTTATAGATAATTTATTAATAGAAAAATACTTATTTATAACACCAGGAACAATTTTTGGAAGTAATGGCGAAGGATACATACGATTTTCACTTTGCGTTACTGAAGAAAAAATTCTAGAAGCAATAAATAGAATTTGAAAAATCAATTTCAATTGCAAAATTCAATGTCAATATCAATTTCAATTGCAAAATTCAATGTCAATTTCAATTTCAAAAAAAAATAATATCAAATTTTAATTTATTTTGTCACACCGAGTGTTTCCGATAGTAATCGGAAGAAGCGCCATAAACACATTCATTTTCAATAAAAAAAATATTATCAAATTTTAATTCACTTTGTCACACTGAGCGCAGTCGAAGTGCCATAAACACATTAAATTTCAAAAAAAAAAAAATCAAATTTTAATTTATTTTGTCACACCGAGCGCTTACGATAGCTATCGGAAGAAACAATAAAAAAATGCCAAAACTAAAACCTTAATGAAACTTAACACCTTAATGGTTTAAAAAAAATAATATGAACATAACTACAGAAAATAAAAAATGGTTAGAAGATTTTAATCTAACACATCCACTAGTAATTGCTGGACCATGTAGCGCCGAAACCGAAGAACAAGTTTTAAAAATAGCTCACGAATTAAAAAATTCTGACGTATCCATTTTTCGTGCAGGAATTTGGAAACCAAGAACGCGACCTGGAGGATTTGAAGGTGTTGGAGCAATTGGATTAAAATGGTTGCAAAAAGCCAAAGCCGAAACTGGATTGTTAATGGCTACAGAAGTTGCAAATGCCACACATGTAAAACTAGCGTTAGAACACGATATCGACGTTTTATGGATTGGCGCACGAACAACTGTAAACCCATTTGCAGTACAAGAAATTGCCGATGCTTTGCAAAATACAGACAAAATTGTATTGGTAAAAAATCCTGTAAATCCAGATTTAGCTTTGTGGATTGGTGGTGTAGAACGTTTGTACAACGCAGGAATAAAAAAACTAGGTGTAATTCACAGAGGTTTTTCAACTTATGAAAAAACTAAATATAGAAACATTCCAGAATGGCAAATTGCGATTGAGTTGCAGAGTCGTTTTCCAGATTTACCTTTAATTTGCGATCCATCTCATATTACTGGACGAAGAGATATGATTCAAGAAGTGTCGCAACAAGCACTAGATTTAAATTATGATGGATTAATTATTGAAACACACATTGATCCTGATAATGCTTGGAGCGATGCTGCACAACAAGTTACTCCAACAGTTTTGAAACTAATTTTTGAAAATTTAAAAGTCAAAAAAACTACTGTTGAAGAAGATGGTTATAATACAGAAATGATAAAATTAAGAGCCAATATTGACATTGCTGATAGTAAACTTTTAGAAATTTTGGGGAATCGAATGAAAGTCGCAGAGCAAATTGGCGCACTAAAAAAAGAAAAAAATGTAGCTGTGTTGCAAAACAAACGTTGGAACGAAATTTTAGGAAAAATGATTCTAGATGGCGATGAACGTGGCTTGAGCGAAGAATTTATTTTAAAAATATTTAAAGCAATTCACCAAGAAAGTATTAGTCATCAAGAGAAAATTATTAATTCTTAAACTTACAAATTATAATTTGGAATAATTTTTGTACTATTGCACTCATTAAAAGATTTATAAACGCAAATTTTTATTAAAATGAAGAAAATTATTTTATTATTAGCAGTTATTTTCAGTATGAACTCTGTTATGGCTCAAGTTGATTTAATTACAAAACACGATGGTGAAGTTGTAAAAGGAAAAGTTATTAAGCTTGAAGAGTTTACTATCGTTTTTAAATATGATGGTGAAGATGCAGAAAACACAATTAGTAAATATGCAGTTGAAAAAATTGTTTATGGAAAAAGTGGTCGTGTAGAACAAGTTACAGAAAAAATTGTTGTTAGCTCAGAAGATGATTGGGAAAAAGTTGTAATTCTTGAAGACATTTCTTATGTTGCTGGTTTAAAAAAATCAGGTGAAGTAAGAGGAAAAACAGGTTTAATTAATTATCATACTGGAAATACAGGCGATAAAAAAGCAGAGAAAAAATTAAAAATGGCAGCAGCAGCAATGGGTTGTCCATTTATTCTTCAAACTGCTGATAAATCTACAGTTGGTGCTAGTTCTAACGGATTAGGTGGTTCTCAAAATATTAAAAAAGGTTTGGCATACAAATACTAATTTTAAAATTAAAATTTATAAAGACTGTTTAGCAATAAACGGTCTTTTTTTTTCTTCAAATTTTAAAAGCTATTAAACAATGAAAATCATTTTAGGTATCTTTGTAAAATCTGAAATCAAAATTCAGGATTTAAATATCTAAAATCTTTATGACAGGAATTGTTTATAAATCTACAGGAAGTTGGTACACCGTAAAATCTAACGATGGCAATTTTATGGAGTGTCGCATCAAAGGCAAGTTTAGAATGAAAGGCATAAAAAGTACCAATCCTATTGCTGTTGGCGATGTTGTAGATTATGAATTGGAAGAATCGTCAGATACTACTACAGGAACAATATTTAATATTCAAGAAAGAAAAAATTATATTGTTAGAAAATCGGTGAATTTGTCTCATCAAATGCACATTATTGCCTCCAATTTAGATTACGTTTTTTTACTTATTACAATCAATAATCCACCCACAACTTTTAACTTTATTGATAGATTTCTTGTTACTGCCGAAGCTTATGGTATTGAGACTATTTTAGTATTCAATAAAATAGATACTTTAACTGAAGCAATACTTGACGAACAGTTGTATATGCAACACATTTACGAAGAAATTGGTTATAAATGTTTGCGCGTTTCATCAACAGAAGGAAAAGGAATCGAAGAATTGAAAGATATAATGATTGGTAAAACTACAATGTTTTCTGGACATTCTGGCGTTGGAAAATCAACTTTAGTCAATGCTTTAGAACCAAGTTTAGATTTAAAAACTAAAACCATTTCTGAGCAAAGTATGCAAGGACAACACACTACAACATTTGCAGAGATGTATGATTTATCTTTTAATGCGAAAATAATTGATACACCTGGAATTAAAGGTTTTGGAATTGTAGATATGGAAAAAGAGGAAATAAGTGGTTATTTTCCAGAATTTTTCAAATTAAAAGACCAATGTAAATTTAATAATTGCTTGCACAAAGAAGAACCACATTGCGCCATTAAAAAAGCACTAGAAGAAGATAAAATTTCTTGGACACGTTACAACAGTTATTTAAAAATTTTAGAAGGAGACGAAGATCATTACCGAACTGATATTTATAATGATGATAGAATTGCAAGTGATGAAACTAGGAATAAGTAAAATCAATTTCAATTTCAATCTCAAAAATCAATTTCAAATTTATAAAATTTGTCCTGCCGAGCGCGTTCGAGGTGTTTTTAAAAAAAATTATTCAATGAAAGCAGTAATTCAAAGAGTTTCAAATGCATCAGTAACAATTGATTCTAAAATCGTTGCCGAAATTCAAACTGGATTATTAATTTTAATCGGAATTGAAGATGAAGATTCTCAAGATGACATTAATTGGTTATCTTCTAAAATTGCAAATCTTAGAATTTTTGGAGATGAAAATGATGTTATGAATTTATCTGTAAAAGACATAAATGGAAATGTAATTATAGTTTCACAATTTACACTTCACGCAAGTACAAAAAAAGGAAATAGACCAAGTTACATTAAAGCATCCAAACCAGAAATTGCAATTCCATTATACGAAAAATTCATACTTCAAATGGAACTAGATTTGGGTAAAAAAGCACAAACTGGACAATTTGGTGCTGATATGAAAGTAGCACTTATTAATGATGGACCAGTTACAATTGTTATAGATAGTAAAAACAAAGAATAATCTTGTTATATTTATAAAAAAAGGTGTATTTTTGGGTAAACAATTTACAAATGAAAAACCTGTTTTATGTGCTTTTTTTACTATTTGCATTCCATTTTAGTAGTGCACAAAATAGCAACTATTCCACTTTATTAATTCCCGAAAATTTAAAAGAAACCGCCAATAGCGTTGTTAGAAATCAATCTATAATTATAACCATTTCTTCTCAAAAATCAATGACTACTAAGACTTTAAAAGTAGTTACGGTTTTAAATAAATATGGTTTAAATAATATTGATGCAGTTGAATATTATGATAAATCTAGCAAAGTAAAATCTATTGAAGTAACAATTTACAACTCATTTGGCAAAGAAATTAAAAAAATAAAACGTAAAGATTTTATAGATCAAAGTGTTGCTAATGGATTTACAATTTATAGCGATGACAGAAAACTTTTTTTAGATTATACTCCAACAGAATACCCATTTACAGCGGTTTATGAAAGTGAAACCGAAACTTCTAACACTGCATTTATTAGACCTTGGTATCCAATTGATGATGCTTTTGAAAGTGTTGAAAAATCGTCCTATACAATAAATTGTTTAACTAATTTAGGTTTTAAATACAAAGAAAACAATTTTGAAAACAGAACAATTAAAAAAACTGAAACTGATAATTCAATACTTTTTTCTGTAGAAAATTTACTTGCAGAAAAACCCGAGGATAATTCACCATCGTTTCAAAAAATTGTTCCGTATGTATTATTTGGATTAGAAAAATTTAATCTTGAAGGTGTAGAAGGAAGTGCTAAAACTTGGAAAGATTTTGGAGAATGGATGTATACAAGTTTACTAAAAGATACCGAAGAATTGTCTGATGAAACCAAAAATAAAATAAAATTACTTGTTGCAAATGAAACTGACGAAATAAAAAAAGCACAAATTATTTATCAATATGTTCAAGACAAAACAAGATATGTAAGCATACAATTAGGAATTGGAGGTTGGAAACCAATGCTGGCTAAAGATGTAGATAAATTGGGTTATGGCGATTGCAAAGCATTATCTAATTACACAAGAGTTTTGCTGAAATCAGTTGGAATTGAATCGTTTTATACTATAATTTATGGAGATAATTCTAAAAGAGGAATAGATGAAAATTTTGTTTCTATGCAAGGAAATCATGCCATATTAACTATTCAAAATAATAATAAAAATTACTTTTTAGAATGTACTAGTCAAATAAAACCATTCGGATTTGAAGGCGATTTTACAGATGACAGAAATGCATTATTGATAAAACCAGATCGAGGCGAAATTATAAAAACATCTGAATTAAATAATAAAACCAATTCACAAATTTCTAAAGGAAATTACACTTTAAGCAGTGATGGAACTATAACTTGTGCTGTTCAAATAAAATCTAAAGGCATACAATATGATAATGTGTATGAAATTGAAGGCAAGTCAAATGAAATTATAGACAATCATTACAAAACACATTTTAACTGGATAAATAATTTAAAACTAGAAAAAAGTAAGTTTTTAAACAATAAACAAACAGTAGAATTTGTAGAAGAAATTTCGTTTTCGGCAGTGAATTATGCATCTGATAATGGCGGAATGATTCTTTTTCCTATAAATGTTTTTAATCAAAGCAATACCATTCCGCAACGTTATAGAAACAGAAAAAATCCGTTTGAAGTAAATAGAGGTTTTTTTGACGAAGAAGAAATTGAAATAAATTTACCATTAGATTATGTTATAAATGCAAAACCAGACGCAACTAGTATTGATGAAAAATTTGGAACATATAAAACAGAAATAATAATTTTAACTGAAAATAAAATTTTATATAAACGTTCTTTTTTATTAAAAAATGGTATTTATGATAAAACAGAATACGAAAATTATAGAAAATTTAGAGAACAAATTGCTAAAGCAGACAATTCAAAAATTGTACTAACCAAAAAAACTTAAAACAATGAAATATATTTACGTTATCATTTTACTTTTTAGTATCAACAATTTTAGTTTTTCTCAAAAGTATGAACTTGGAAAAGTTACTCTTGAAGAGTTAAACGAAAAATCACATCCAAAAGATGCAACTGCAGAAGCAGCAATTTTATTTGAAAAAGGAAGAACTTATTTTGAATACAAACAAGGAGAAGGATTTTCTGTTTTAACAGATGTAGAAATAAAAATTAAAGTCTACACTAAAGAAGGTTATACTTGGGCAGACAGATATATTTCTTACTATGTTGGTGGCGATAATGATGAAAGCGTTTCTATTTCTAAAGCCATGACTTATAATATTGTTGATGGTAAAATTGAAAAAAAAAAATTAAAAAGTGAAGGTGAATTTTCTGAAAAAGTAAATAAATTTTGGTCTAGAAAAAAAATCACGTTGCCTAATGTAAAAGAAGGTTCAATATTAGAATATAAATACACCATTAAATCGCCGTATATTTCAACTTTTCCTGTTTGGAATTTTCAAACTTCAATACCTGTAAATCATTCAGAATATTCAACTTATGTTCCAGAATATTTTATTTATAATGTTTACAGAAAAGGATTTAATGCAATTAATGAAACCAAAACTAGTGAAGCTAAAACTATAACATTAAATTATAGAGAAAGACAAGTTGGCGCTATGGGAACAATTGCTAGTTCTTCTGTACAAACTGACAATATAAATTATACAGAAAACGTTACAACTTTCACTCTAGATAATATTTCGGCATTAAAAGATGAAAATTTCATTAATAATATTGAGAATTATACTTCAAGTGTGCAACACGAACTTTCAAGCAAGCGAATTCCTAACTCACCTTTTGAAATGCTATCAAATAGTTGGGAAGATGTTGCCAAAAAAATATTTGAAAACGAAGATTTTGGAGATCAATTAAATAGAAATAATTATTATGAAAATGATATTACAACATTAACTACTGGATTAACAAGTAATGAAGAAAAAATGAATGCAATTTTTAAATTTGTTAAATCTAAAATGAATTGGAACGAATACCTAAGCTATTTATGTGATGTTGGAGTTAAAAAAGCATTTCAAGATAAAGTAGGAAACTCCGCCGAGATAAACCTAATGTTAGTTTCTATGTTAAAATTTGCAGGTTTAGATGCCAATCCTGTTTTAATAAGTACAAGAGCAAACGGAATTGCGCTTTACCCAAGTAGAACTGCCTTTAATAATGTAATTGCATCTGTAAAATTAAATGACGCTGTAATACTTTTAGACGCAACTAACAAAAATGCATTGCCGAATATTTTACCTTTTAGAGATTTAAATTGGTTTGGTAGAATTATTAAAAAAGATGGCGTGTCAGAATTATTAGATTTAACTCCCAAAACCAATTCAACAGATGTTGTAAATATGATGGCATCAATAAATGACAAAGGAGAAGTTGAAGGAAAGGTTAGAGAAAATTATAAAGATTATTATGCTTTACAATACAGAGATAAATATGAAAATGTAACTAAAGATGCTTATTTAGAAATTTTAGAAAAACAATATAAAACTGTAGAAATTGACAACTATGAAGTTGCAAACAACTTATCAGAAAGCGATGTTGTTACAGAAAAATACAGTTTTAAAAGTAATTCTGTAGTAGAAAAAATTGGCGATAAACTATACTTTTCTCCATTATTATATCTTTCACCAACAGAGAATCCTTTTAATCAAGAAAACAGAGAATATCCTGTAGATTTTTCATTTCCATTTAAAGATAAACAAACAATAATTATATCAATTCCAGATGGATATGCTGTAGAAAGTCTGCCAAAACCAATTGCAATTGCAATGGATAATAATTATGGAAGTTTTAGTTATACTATTTCTAATACCGAAAAACAAATTCAAGTATCGTCAACATTTGATGCAAATACGGCAATAATTCCAGCAGAAGATTATGCGTTTTTAAAAGAATTTTATAAAATAATGATAGAAAAACAAAACGAAAAAGTGGTACTTAAAAAATTATAATACTATGAAACTATTTATTTGCTACTTTTTTATAACTTTAATCTTTTCAAATTCAGTATACGCTCAAGATTTCGATTTAGGAAAAGTTACAAAAGCTCAACTAGAAGAAAAATTTCATCCAACAGATTCTTCTGCTGTAGCTGCATTTTTATTTAAAAAAGCTATTACAAAATTTAAATATGATATAACTAATGGTTTTATTTCTACAACAGAGTTTACAATAAAATTAAAAATATATAAAAAAGAAGGTTTAAAATGGGCTAACTTTGAAATTCCGTATTATGTTGGATATAAAAATCTAGATAATGATGTAATTTCAATATCCAAAGCATTTACTTATAACATAGAAAATGGTAAAGTTGAAAAAGAAAAAGTTTCAAGTGAAGGAAAATTTAAAGAAAAGATAAATGAGCTTTGGGAAACTAAAATAATTACATTTCCAAACGTCAAAGTAGGTTCTATAATAGAATTTAAATATGAAGTAAAGACTGAAAACCTTTCAGAACTTCCAAACTTTCAATTTCAATATAAAATTCCATTAAATTATGGACAATTTATTACCGAAATTCCAATTTTTTACATTTATAAAGCCATTAAAATTGGTTATGTAGACATAGATATGAAAGACGTACTAGAAGATACATCTCAAAGTTTTGAAGGAAAATACAATAACTCTAGTAGTTTATCATACAAACAAGTTAAAACTATCTTTAATGTAAAAAATGTGCCTGCAATACTAGAAGAAAGTTATGTAAATAATGTTAAAAATTATTATGGAAATATAGAACATGAATTACAAACCATACAATTTCCTAACGAAAAACCCAAACAAATAGCAACTACTTGGGAAGATGTAGCAAAATCAATATATGCCGAAAAAGATTTTGGCGACGAACTAAAAAAGAATAAATATTTTTTATCCGATTTAAAACTACTCATAAATAAAACTGAAGACAAACAAGAACGACTGAAAATAGTATTTGACTATGTAAAAAACAAAATGAATTGGAATGGTAAATTTGGTTATAATACAAAAAAAGGTGTTGAACTTGCCTATAAAGAAAACTCTGGAAACATTGCAGAAATAAATTTAATACTAACTTCAATGCTACAAATGGCTGGATTAGAAGCTTTTCCTGTAGTTCTTAGCACAATTGACAACGGTTTGGCGTTGTTTCCTAATAGATCTAAATTAAATTGTGTTATTGCGTCAGTAAAACTTGATGCAAAAAATATACTTTTAGATGCAAGTAGTAAATACAGTACTATTAAAAATCTTCCTACAAGAGATTTAAATTACAAAGGCAGACAAATAAATAATGATGGAACTAATACAGAAATAGACTTAATGCCAACTTACAATTCTGTTGAATTATCAAATTTAATGGTTTCTATAAATTCTGATGCAACATTTACAGGGAAATTTAAAAAACAATATAACGATTATAATGCAATAAAGTATAGAGAAACCTATGGAGTTGTTGGTGTAGAAAGTTATGTAGAAATACTAGAAAATAAATATAAAAACATTCAAATAGACAATTATCAATTAAAAAATAAAGATTCTATATATGAACCCATTATAGAATCATATTCTATAAACGACAACAATACAATTGAAAAAATTGGTGACAAAATATTCTTTCCATCAATGCTTCATTTAGCTTTAAAGCGTAACATGTTTAAAGAAGAAAACCGAAAATATCCTGTAGATTTTAATTTTCCAATAAAAGAAAAATTCAATATTATCATTGCCATACCAGATAATTATGTTGTAGAAAGTTTACCAAAACCAATTAGCATTGCAATGGATAATAAGTTAGGTTACTTTACATTTGCAACTTCCAATACTAATAATCAAATTATAATTAGCGTTTCATTAGATATAAATACAACAATTATTTATCCTGATGATTATCAAACATTAAAAGAATTTTATAAAGTTATGATAGAAAAACAAAACGAAAAAGTAGTTCTTAAAAAAATATAAAATGAACCTAAAAAACGCACAACAAGAAGTAGACAATTGGATAAAAACGCACGGAGTTCGTTACTTTAACGAGTTAACCAATATGGCACAACTTACAGAAGAAGTTGGCGAAGTTGCACGTATTATTGCGAGAAGATACGGTGAACAATCTGAAAAAGAATCTGATAAAAATAAAGACCTTGGCGAAGAACTTGCCGATGTAGTTTTTGTAGTATTGTGTTTGGCTAATCAAACAGGAATTGATTTGCAAGAAGCATTTGACAAAAAATTAGATTTGAAGACGAATCGCGATCACGACAGACATCAAAATAACGAAAAACTAAAATAATTGTAATTTTCGTATAATGTAAATGTGTATATTGTAAATTGTAATCTTTAGAATACAACTTTACAATATACAGTATACAATTTCTTAAAAATGAATCTACTTCTAAAAAACTCGCAACTCAAAACCCAAAACTCACAACTTTCAATAACCGGTTCCAAATCTGAAACCAACAGATTATTGTTATTACAAGCCTTATATCCAAACATACAATTAGAAAATATTTCAATTTCAGATGATTCTGATGTAATGCACAAAGCGCTTACCCACAACTCACAACTCACAACCCACAACCTAATAAACGTTCATCACGCAGGAACAGCAATGCGGTTTCTAACTGCCTTTTTTGCAATAAAAGAAGGAAGTGAAATTGTACTTACAGGTTCACCAAGAATGAAAGAACGACCAATTAAAATTTTAGTAGATGCGTTAAAACAACTTGGTGCAAACATTGAATATGTAGAAAATTATGGTTATCCACCAATAAAAATTACAGGCAAAAAATTATTACATAATAAAGTTTCACTTCCAGCAAATGTTAGCAGTCAATACATTTCGGCATTATTATTAATTGCACCAAAACTAGAAAACGGACTACAATTAATACTCGAAGGCGAAATAACTTCAATTCCTTACATCAATATGACATTGGGTTTGTTAAATGAAATTGGAGTAAAAACTTCTTTTAAAAATAATAAAATCAGTGTCACATCGAGCGCAGTCGAGATGCCAAAGAAAAAAATAACTATCGAAAGCGATTGGTCTTCAGCATCCTATTATTATTCCATAATTGCATTATCAGAAGTTGGAACCCAAATAACACTTTCAAGCTACAAAGAAAACAGTCTTCAAGGCGATGCGGCATTAGTAGAAATTTATAAAAATTTTGGTGTTGCAACAGTTTTTAATAAGGACAAATCAATTACATTATCTAAGTCAAAAATCAAAAATCAAAAATCGTTAATCATAAATCTTCAATCTTCACCTGACATTGCACAAACAATAGCTGTAACTTGTTTCGGACTCGGAATTTCGTGTAATTTAACTGGTTTGCATACATTAAAAATTAAAGAAACTGATAGACTTTTGGCATTAGAAACAGAATTGTCAAAATTAGGAGCATCTATTTCAGTTTCAAATTCATCTCTAACATTAGAAATCGCAACCAAAATAAATCAAAATATAAAAATTGAAACCTATCAAGATCACAGAATGGCGATGTCATTTGCACCATTAGCATTAAAAACATCCATAATCATAGAAAATGCCGAAGTAGTTTCTAAATCCTACCCAACTTTTTGGGAAGATTTAAAAAATATTGGTTTTCAAATTAATGAAGTACAATAATTTCATATTTATTATTTCTTTGTAAAATAAAGAAAACGAAGTTTTAAATTTGTGACCAAAATCTTTAGGTTGAACAGAAGAAGTAAATTACCAAAATATCAAATTCGTGATAATTCGTGAAATTGGTGTAAAATTTCTTTCTGACTTAATGACTTCGTGGTAAAAAAACATTGCGACTTAGCGTCTTTGTGGCAATGTAAAAAATAAACACCAAAACACTTGACAACGCCTATCTCACAATCGTATATTTGCACGCAGATTTTTATTAAGGCGAATGTCTTAATACTTAATACTTAAAATCATAATACTCAAACATGAAATTATCACATTTTCAATTCAATCTTCCAACAGAATTATTAGCAGAATATCCAGCAGAAATCCGTGACGAATCTCGTTTAATGGTAATCGACCGTAAAAAAGGAACAATAGAACACAAAATGTTCAAAGACGTTATTAACTATTTCGACGATGGCGATGTTTTTGTACTTAACAATACCAAAGTTTTTCCAGCAAGAATGTTCGGAAACAAAGAAAAAACTGGAGCAAGAATAGAAGTTTTTTTACTACGTGAACTAAATGCAGAACAACGACTTTGGGACGTTTTAGTAGATCCAGCAAGAAAAATAAGAATAGGAAATAAATTATATTTTGGCGACGACGATTCACTTGTTGCCGAGGTAATAGACAATACAACATCTCGTGGAAGAACATTGCGTTTTCTTTACGACGGTTCCTACGAAGAATTCAGAAATAAATTAACAGAACTTGGCGAAACACCAATTCCAAAATACATTTCTCGCGAAGTAACACCAGAAGATGCCGAACGTTACCAAACAATTTACGCTAAAGAAGAAGGCGCAGTTGCAGCACCAACTGCAGGTTTACACTTTTCTAAACACCTTTTAAAACGTTTAGAAATTAAAGGAATAGACTTTGCAGAAGTAACACTTCACGTAGGTTTAGGAACTTTTAATCCAGTAGAAGTAGAAGATTTATCTAAGCATAAAATGGATTCTGAAGAGCTAAAAATTACACAAGAAGCTTGCGACAAAGTAAACAATGCCAAAGCTAAAAAACACAAAGTTTGTTGCGTTGGAACCACTTCAATGCGTGCCATAGAAAGTGCAGTTTCATCACAAAGAACACTAAATACATTTGATGGTTGGACAAACAAATTCATTTTTCCACCACACGATTTTAGTATCGCCGATGCAATGATTACCAATTTTCACACACCAAAATCAACATTATTAATGATGGTTTCAGCATTCTGCGGACACGATTTAATGAAAAAAGCATACGAAATCGCAATCGAAGAAAAATATAAATTTTACTCTTATGGCGACGCCATGTTAATAATTTAATCTGAACTTGTTTCAGATTCTCAAGAACTTGTTTCAGATTCTCAAGAACTTGTTTCAGATTCTCAAGAACTTGTTTCAGATTCTCATCATAATGTCTCACTGAGCGCAGTCGAAGTGCTCCACAAAATCTCATCAGCAATGGTGAGATTTTTTTTAATCTGAATTTGTTTCAGATTTTCTACAACTTGTTTCAGATTCTCTAGAACTTGTTTCAAATCTCATCATTGTGTCACACTGAGCGCAGTCGAAGTGCTTATAATTTGAAACAAATGGTAAGCGCATTTCTACAATCCATTTTCCTGCTGCAGCAACTCGCTTTCATTTTAAAAAAAATAAAATGAAGAGCTCAAACAATTGCAGCATCAGGGTTAATAAGCCATTGTCTTTTGTAAAAATCACTATTAAAAATCAACCGCAACATATCCTAACAGGTTTTTTTAAACCTGTTAGGTATAATAAATTGTAAAAACATTTAACAATTAAACTTTTAAACAATTTAAACTTTTTTAAAACATTAAATTTTTCACTATTTTTACATCATATTTACGTACGGACAAGTCGCGACTTGTCCCTACCAAATAAAATACATAAAAAAACCACAATGAATTTCCAAAACACATTACAATTCGCTCAAAATCTAGACCAACAAGACGAATTAAAAAACTATAAATCAGAGTTTATTTTTCCACAACACAACAACAAAAACGTAATCTATTTTACAGGAAATTCATTAGGATTGCAACCCAAACGCGCCAAAAAATTTGTAGATGAAGTAATGAACGATTGGGCAAATCTTGCTGTTGAAGGACATTTCTATTCTCAAAAACCTTGGTGGGATTATCACGAACGCTTCGCCAATCCGTTAAGTAAAATTGTTGGTGCTTTACCATCAGAAGTTACAGTAATGAACACACTTACAGTAAATCTTCACTTACTAATGGTTTCGTTTTATCGTCCCACAAAAACACGATACAAAATAATTTGCGAAGAAAAAGCATTTCCATCAGATCAATATATGTTTCAATCGCAAGTACATTTTCACGGTTACAATCAAGAAGATGCTATAGTAGAAATTAAAAGAAGAGAAGGCGAACATAACATTCGACTAGAAGATATTTTAGAAAAAATAAACGAAGTTGGTAACGAATTGGCTTTAGTTCTAATTGGCGGAGTAAATTATTATACAGGTCAAGTTTTTGATATGAAAACCATAACTAATGTTGGACACAATGTTGGCGCAGTTGTAGGTTTCGACCTTGCGCACGCAGCAGGAAATATAAAACTAGATTTACACAATTGGAATGTAGATTTTGCCTCTTGGTGTTCCTATAAATACATGAATTCTGGTCCAGGAAATGCATCTGGTTGTTTCATCCACGAAAAACATCATAACAATAAAGAGTTACCAAGATTTGCAGGTTGGTGGGGAAATAAAAAAGAAAATCGTTTCTTGATGGAACAAAATTTCAACCCAATAGAAAGCGCCGATGGTTGGCAAATTAGTAATTTACCAATACTTTCATTAGCACCATATTTAGCATCGGTAGAATTATTTGACGAAGTCGGAATGGATAAAATACTTGCCAAACGAAACCAAATAACCTCTTACTTAGAATTTATTTTACAAGAAATAGACAAAGAAGTTCAAGGTAATTTTGAAATTATAACACCAACCAACCAAGACGAAAGAGCTTGTCAATTATCAGTTTTCTTTCATGGCGAAGGACGAAGTTTATTTGAATATTTAATGAAAAACGGTGTAGTAACTGATTGGCGTGAACCCAACGTAATTCGCTTTGCTCCTGTTCCATTATATACAAGTTATGAAGATATGTATCATTTTGGACAAATTTTAAAACAAGGAATTTTAACACATTAAAAAGTTAAAATTTAATTTTTTTTATTTACTTTGTTTCCACAATTAAAACCATCATTACCAACCTTAAACTAAAAAAAATGAAATTAAAATTACAATTAACACTGCTAGTAATAATAGGTTTTATTTCTAACATAATTGCGCAAGTTTCTAGTAATGAAATAGTAGCAAGAAAATGGATTTCAGAAAATAGAGAATTAAATATTCAACCTTTTCATACCTTTAAACTTTCTTTTACAAGAAAAAGTTTATCTGGAGAAACACTTCGTTTTCAACAAATGGTAAATGATGTTCCAGTTTTTCAATCAGAAATAGTTATTAATTTTAATCCAGAAAATGAATTAGTTTACAGTTCCAATTCATATAATAAAACAATTGAAAATATTTCAACAACACCAACTATTTCTAAGCAAAATGCACTAAATATTTCTAAAGATTATTTAAAATTTACTAGTGAATATGAAGTTGCAGAAAACAATTTATTCATTACAAAATTTAATGAATCTACTAAATTAGTTTATATTGTAGTTACTAATCCTTCTAATGGAAATGGAAGTTGGCAAGTAATTATAGATGCAATTTCTGGAAATGTAATAGAAAGTAAAGATGTAGCAGTTTATCATAACAAGGAAGATCATCCTAAAAAGAAGAAAAAAAAATTAGAAGAATTAAAAAGTACTCAAACTAGTGCGCCATTAGCATTTGTAAATGGAACAGCAATGGTTTATCTATCTGATCCTTTATCTTTTGCTACTGTTGCATATGGAACAACTGGATATGTAGACGGAAACGATGCAAATACAACACAATTGGCAAACGCTAGATCATCGGTAACTTTACCAGAAATAGATTTAACCGCAGGAGTTTATAAATTAAAAAGTTCGTATGCTGAAATAAAAGATTTTGAAGCGCCAACTTTTGGATTATTTACACAAGCTACAAATAATTTCAGTTTTACTAGAGACAACAACGCTTTTGAATCTGTAAATGTTTTTTATCATTTAGATCTTAGTTTAAGATATATCAATCAAACATTAGGAATACTTTGTAAACCTTTATTAAATTCTGGTGTGTTACATTTTGATCCTTCTGGATTAAGTGGTGATGATAATTCGCATTACATTCCTTCGGCTGACAGATTAGCGTTTGGAGAAGGATGTGTAGATGATGCAGAAGATGCAGATGTTATATGGCACGAATTTGGTCACGGAATTCATGATTGGTTAACTAATGGAAATGCATCTTCACTTATAGGAGAAGGAAATGGCGACTATTGGGCACAATCATACAGTAGAAGTTTAAACCAATGGACTTCTTCACAACCTGCATATCAATATATGTTTTCTTGGGATGGAAATAATGTATGCTGGACTGGTAGAAATACAAATTATTCTGGAGTTTATCCTGCTAGTTTGGTAGGTTCAATTCATACAGACGGACAAATGTGGGCAACTGCATTAATGCAAATTTATGATGTTATTGGCAGAACTAAAACAGACAAAGCTTTTCTAGAAGGATTAGCATTAACTAATAGTTCAACCAATCAACAAAATGCTGCAATTGCTGTAAGACAAGCAGCAATAAACATGAATTATCCATGTGCAGATGTAAAAACAATAACTCAAAAATTTACTGATCGTGGTTACACTTTGCCAACTTTACTGTTGTCAATGGCTTCTTTACCAGATCAAACTGTGCAAGCAGATGCTAATAATACTTATACTTTACCAAGTTATTTATCAATCGCCAATCCAATAAATGGCAATTGTGATGCTACTTTACTACAATCACCAATATCAGGAACAGTTTTAGCTCCAGGAACTTATACAATTTCAATAACAGCTAGTAGTGGAACTTCATCAGTAAACAGAAACTTTACTTTAATTGTTAATTCAAATTTAACAGTGAATGAAAACAGTAAAGACAAAATAGTAATTTATCCAAATCCAGCTAAAAATCAATTAACAATTAAAGGCGAATTTGATGCCAATGAAAGTATAACAGTTTATAATTTATTAGGACAAAAAATATTTCAAAAAGCAATACCAACTAATGAAGAAAAAATAGATGTTTCATCGCTTTCTAATGGTGTTTATACCTTATATTTTAATAATTCTAAAGCAACATACAAGTTTATTAAAGAATAATAAATGACTAAATTTATGAAATGCCACAATGTAAATTAACAACATTGTGGCTTTTTTTATTTTGTAAAAACCTTACTACATTTGCAAATCATAAAAACACTAAAGAGGTTTCTTTGCTTACGCAATAAAATCTAAAATGAAATTACTATGACCAAACAACATATAATACAAAACTTCGATCCATCTCAACCAGGACTAGCCGATGCAACAATTTTCGGATTGCCATTTTCAGCAGAACAATCAGAAATAATTATAATTCCTGTTCCTTGGGAAGTTACGGTAAGTTATGGTTCTGGCGCATCACTTGGTCCAGAAGCTATTCTTGAAGCATCATTTCAAGTAGATTTATGCCATCAAGATTTTCCAGAATTATGGAAACTCGGAATGTACTATGCTGAAATTCCTAGTCATTGGCATCAAAATTCAGATAAATATAAACAATTAGCGCAACCAATTATTCAAGCATTAGAAAACGGAGAAGAGTTACAAAATTCTCCAAATTTAGTATCTGACCTTGAAGAAATTAATAAAATCTGTAGAGAACTACATTCAGAAGTAAAAGAAAAAGTAGTGTTTTGGATGAATCAAGGCAAGAAAGTAGTACTACTTGGTGGCGATCATTCAACACCTTTAGGATATTATGAAGCGTTAGCAACCAAGCACGAAAATTTTGGAATTCTTCATCTTGATGCACACATGGATTTGCGAATTGCCTATGAAGGTTTCACTTATTCGCATGCATCAATAATGTACAACGCGTTACAAATTCCAAATATTACTAAAATTGTTCAAGTAGGAATTAGAGATTTTTGCGAGCAGGAAGTAAACAATGTCAATAATGAAAAAGGTAGAGTAATTGTTCACTCCGATTCCGATTTAAAAAGTGCAATTTTTGAAGGAATAACATGGAAACAACAATGTGATAAAATAATTTCAGAGTTACCCCAAAAAGTGACTATAAGTTTCGACATTGACGGAATGTATCCTTGGTATTGCCCAAATACTGGTACGCCAGTTCCAGGTGGATTCTCATTTGAGCAAGCCACTTATTTGTTTAATAAATTAGCATCAAGCGGAAAAGAAATTATTGGTTTCGATTTAGTAGAAGTTGCACCTGGTGAAAACGACGATTGGGATGGAAACGTTGGCGCAAGAATGCTATTTCAAATGTGTGGAATTTTAGCAAAAAACAATGGATTACATGTTGGAGAAAAAATAAAATTCTAGAAAAACCAAAATTATATAACTTTAATCAGCAATTCTATAATAACTAACCGTTTTTTAAATACGTTATTTGTTTAATAAATTTAAATTATGAGTTTTATGAAAAATACACTTTTAACAGCAGCATTAGTTTTCGGAATATTATTTACCTCTTGTAAAAACACAGATAAAGCAGGAATTGTAGAAAATGACAAACAAGCAACTATCGATTCTATGAAAATAGTTTTAGAAAAACAAAAAGTTATAGATTCAATGAATGTAGAAATGGCAAAAGTTGAAGCCCAAAAACAAAAAGAAGTTGTTGTTGTAAATAAAATTGTTGAAACTCCAAATACAACGACTACAACTACAACAACCAAAAGAAAAGGTTGGAGTGGCGCAGCAAAAGGAGCAGTAATTGGAGCTGGAGTTGGCGCAATAACTGGAGCAGCAATAAGTAAGAAAAAAGGCGAAGGAGCAATTATTGGAGGACTTGCTGGAGCTGGAGTTGGCGCAGGAACAGGTGCAATAATTGACGGAAAGAAAAAAGAATAATCAAACTATCTATACTCAGAAAATGGCTAAAATTAATTTTTTAGCCATTTTTTTATTTGAAGCGAATGATTTGGGCGTTTTCAAGTTACCTTATTCCTGCTACTAAAACTCGCTTTTATTTCATGAAAAATGAAATAAAGAGCTCAAACAATTTTAGTATCAGGTCTAATAATTATTGTCTTTTGTGAAATTAAATTAAAAAACTTCCTTAGCAATAGCTTTAATATTCTCAGCTTTTCCCATAGAATAATAATGCAAAACAGGAATTCCTGCCGCGACTAATTCTTTACTTTGTTGAATACACCATTCAATTCCAATATCTTTTACAGCATCATTATCTTTTGCTTTTACAACAGCCATAATTAAATCATCAGGTAATTCTAACGAAAATCTATGCGGAATTAAATTCAATTGTTTCTTCGTTGCAAGAGGTTTAAGTCCAGGAATTATTGGAACTGTAATTCCTGCTGCTCTACATTTAGCAACATATTCAAAAAACTTTTTATTGTCAAAAAACATTTGAGTTACAATATAATCGGCACCGTTTTTAATTTTAAGTTTCGTAAAATGAATATCGCTATCCAAACTTGGTGCTTCCATATGCTTTTCAGGATAACCAGTTACACCAATACAAAAATTAGTACAAGCCGAATTTTGTAAATCTTCATCAAGGTAAATTCCGTTATTTAAATTATTAACTTGCAATACTAGATCACTTGCATATTCATTTCCTTCTTTTTCTGGTTTAAAATAAGTCTCTGTTTTCAGTGCATCACCTCGCATTGCAACAACATTATCAATGCCAAGAAAATCTAAATCTATTAATAAATTCTCAGTATCTTCTTTGCTAAAACCACCACACAAAATATGTGGAACAGCATCTACAGGATATTTATTTTGAATTGCAGCACAAATTCCAACAGTTCCAGGACGTTTTTTTACAATTTTTTTCTCCAATAAACCACTTGGTAATTCTTTGTATTGGTATTCTTCTCTATGATAAGTTACATCAATAAATGGCGGATTAAAATCCATCAACGGATCAATACTATCAAATATTGATTGAATATTTTGTCCTTTTAATGGTGGTAATATTTCAAACGAAAATAATGGTTTTCCGTTGGCGTTTTCTATGTGTTGGGTTACTTTCATTTTTAAAATTGTATATTGTATTGTTGTATTATTGTATACTGTATTAATGTATTATTGTATACTGTACTACTGTATTATTGTATACTGTATTACTGTAAATTGTATTATTGTATATTGTATTGATATAAATTATAAATTCTAAATTCTATAAATACTTTTTTACAATATACAATATACAGTTTTGACTAATCTGCTATATTCGGCGAAAGCCATTTCGTAGCCATTTCAGTAGAAATTCCTCTACGTTTGGCGTAATCTATTACTTGATCTTCTTTTATTTTTCCGAGTCCGAAATACTTACTTTCTGGATTGGCAAAATAATATCCAGAAACTGAAGATGCTGGCCACATTGCCATACTTTCGGTAAGCGTTACGCCTATTTCTTGTTCCACATTCAACAATTTAAAAATAGTTGGTTTCTCTAAATGATCAGGACAAGCAGGATAACCTGGTGCAGGACGAATTCCTTTATACTCTTCAGAAATTAAATCTTGATTTGATAAATTTTCATCCGATGCATAACCCCAAATTTCCTTACGAACTTTTAAATGTAAATATTCAGCAAATGCTTCTGCAAATCTATCTGCCAATGCTTTTATCATTATCGAATTGTAATCGTCTAATTGTTTTTCAAATTCGGCTGCTTTTTCATCCACACCAAAACCAGTTGTAACACAAAAACATCCAATATAATCTTGCTTTCCGCTATCTTTTGGCGCTACAAAATCAGACAATGCTATGTTTGGCGCGCCAGCGGTTTTTTGAGATTGTTGGCGTAAAGTTAGAAGTTGGAAGACGGAAGATGGAAGATTTTCCTCGTTTGGAATTTGGGATTTAAAATTTGAAATTTTTAATTCAATATCATCATCATTGATAGTATTTGCTGGAAAAATTCCAAGAATTCCTTTCGCATGAATCCATTTTTCTGAAACCAATTTTTGTAGCATATTTTTTGCATCTAAAAATAAATTGGTTGCTTGCTCACCAACTATTTCATCTGTTAAAATCGCAGGATATTTTCCAAACAATTGCCACGAATTAAAAAATGGTGTCCAATCGATATAATCTACTAATTCTGACAATTCAACTTCAATTTTTTTAACGCCAATAAAATTGGGTTTTACTGGTGTAAAATTATTCCAATCGAGTTGTAATTTATTTTTACGCGCACTTTCAATGGTATGAAAATTTTTGTCTCTACTTCTATTTAAATAACCATCGCGCAACTTATCATATTCATCGCGAATGGCTTTTACATAACCTTCTTTAGTTTCAGCTTGCAACAAATTACTTGCAACCGTTACCGCTCGTGATGCATCGTTTACGTGAACAACAGTTTGCTTATATTCTGGTGCAATTTTTACAGCAGTGTGCGCACGAGATGTTGGTGCACCACCAATCATAATTGGAATTTTGATGTTTAATTTATCCATTTCCTTGGCTATATAAACCATTTCGTCCAATGATGGCGTGATTAATCCACTCAATCCAATTATGTCAACATTATGTTCAATTGCAGCTTGGATAATTTTTTCTGGCGGAACCATAACTCCCAAATCAATGATTTCAAAGTTGTTACAACCTAAAACTACAGCTACAATATTTTTACCAATATCGTGAACATCGCCTTTTACAGTTGCCATTAATACTTTTCCAGCACTTGAAGATTTTCCGTCTTTTTGCGCTTCAATAAATGGTAATAAATAAGCAACAGCTTTTTTCATTACTCTAGCCGATTTTACAACTTGTGGCAAAAACATTTTTCCGCTTCCAAATAAATCGCCAACAACATTCATTCCTGCCATTAAATTGATTTCAATAACTTCGATTGCTTTCGCCGAATTTGCTCTCGCTTCTTCAACATCAATTTCTATAAATTCGTCAATTCCTTTTACTAATGAATGTGTTAATCGTTCTTGAACTGAACCATTTCGCCATTCGGCAATTGCTTTTTCATTTACTTTGTAATCACCTTTAAAGGTTTCGGCTAAATCCAAAAGTCGTTCGGTTGCATCATCTCTCCTATTTAGTAAAACATCTTCTACGTGTTCTAAAAGTGTTTTATCAATTTGGTCGTAAATCTCAAGCATTTCTGGATTTACAATTCCCATTGTCATTCCGTTTTGAATAGCGTGATATAGAAATGCCGAATGCATAGCTTCGCGAACAGTATCATTGCCACGAAACGAAAACGAAACGTTACTTACACCACCAGAAATATTGGCATAAGGAAGATTTTCGCGAATCCATTTTGTGGCTCTAAAAAAATCTAATGCGTTTAATTTATGTTCGTCCATTCCGGTTGCAACCGGAAAAATATTGGGATCAAAAATGATGTCTTGCGCAGGAAATTTTACAATATTTACTAAAACATCATAACTTCTTTTACAAATTTCTATTCGTCTTTCGTAATTATCAGCTTGACCGTTTTCGTCAAATGCCATAACAATTACTGCTGCGCCATATCGTTTAATTAACTTGGCTTGATGTATAAAAGTTGCTTCGCCTTCTTTTAGCGATATGGAATTTACAACTGCTTTTCCTTGCACAACTTTTAATCCAGCTTCGATAATTTCCCATTTGGAAGAATCTATCATTACTGGCACTCTGGCAATGTCTGGTTCTGCTGCAATTAGATTTAGGAATTTAGTCATAGCATAAACGCCATCTAACATTCCTTCGTCCATATTTACATCAATAATTTGTGCGCCACCTTCTACTTGTTCTCTTGCAACCGAAAGTGCTTCGTTGTAATTTTCTTCTTTTATTAATCGGAGAAATTTTCTTGAGCCAGTTACGTTTGTCCGTTCACCTACATTCACAAAATTTGAATATTCGTTTACGAAAAGCGGTTCTAGACCTGAAAGTTGTAAGTTTATTTTGTTAGTTCTTGACATATTTATGCTGAATTTATTTACTTCACAAATTATTTAATTACTAGAAGTGTTCAGTGAACTTCGTTTCAGTATCTTTTATTTTAAGCAACAAAGGCGCTAAGTCTCTAAGTTTTTTTTTATTTTAAACCATTAAGAACGTTAAGTTCATTTAGGATTTAATTTCTGTTTTTAGCCACTATTTACACTAATAATACGAATTAAAAGTGTTATAAACTATTACACTAATTGATTATCGTTGATTTTTCTTGGCTGAAATTGTGCTGCTACAGCAGCAATTGCTTTTATGTGTTCTGGTGTTGTGCCGCAACAACCTCCAATTATGTTTATTAAATTATCTTGTAAATATTCTTTTATTAATGCTTGCATTTCGGCTGGTGTTTGGTCGTATTGACCAAAGGCATTTGGCAAACCTGCGTTTGGATGTGCTGAAATATTCAATTGTGTATTGTGCGCCAATCTTTTTAAATATGGTTTTAACTGATCTGCTCCAAGTGCACAATTGAAACCAATACTTAACAAATCGATATGCTGAATTGAAATTAAAAATGCTTCTACTGTTTGCCCAGAAAGTGTTCTTCCTGATGCATCTGTAATTGTTCCTGAAACCATAACTGGAATGTCTAGATTTCGTTCTTCTTTTACTTCTTCAATTGCAAAAAGTGCCGCTTTGGCATTTAAAGTATCGAAAATAGTTTCTACTAATAATACATCGCTTCCGCCATCGATAAGTGCTTCTACTTGTTGTTTGTAGGCGATTCTTAAATCGTCGAAAGTTACGGCACGATAACCTGGATCGTTTACATCTGGAGACATTGACGCAGTTCTGTTTGTTGGTCCGATTGAACCTGCTACGAAACGTGGTTTGTCTGTAAATTCATCTGCAACTTGGCGTGCTATTTTGGCAGATTCATAGTTAAGTTCGTAAACTAAATCTTCTAGATAATAATCTGCCATTCCTATTGTTGTTCCAGAAAAGGTATTGGTTTCTACAATGTCAGCACCAGCTTGAAAGTATTGTCTGTGGACTTCTTTTACGGCTTCTGGTTGCGTGATTGAAAGTAAATCGTTGTTTCCTTTTAATGGATGTTGGAAATCTTTGAATCGTTCTCCACGAAAATCTTCTTCTGAGAAGTTGTTGCGTTGTAGCATTGTTCCCATTGCTCCATCTAGAACTAAGATTCTTTCTTTTATTGCTTGTTTTATTTTTGACATAATTTAATTGCCACTAAGGCGCTAAATTTTTTTTACACGAATTGCACGAATTTGCACAAATTATGAATTATTATTATTTCACTAATTTTAAACTTAGTTTTTGAAAAAGTCTTTTTTTTACACGAATTGCACGAATTTTCACAAATTATGAATCATTATTAGTTCACTAATCTTAAACTTCGTTTTTAAAGAAGTCTTTTTTTAAAACCATTAAGAGATTAAGGTTCATTAAGAAAATGTTCTTGTGGAAACTTAATTTTTTTATTTTTCTTGCAATCCCGATAGCTATCTGGAGCAAAGGCGCAAAGCATATTTTGTTTTTAAACCATTAAGAAAATGTTCTTTTAAAAACTTAATTTTACTAAAATGGATTCTTAACTAGCCCTGATTGCAGCGGTATCTTTTTATTTTTTTATTTTTAAAAAATAAAAAATATAGCGTAAAGCAGGAATATGGATTGCTAAAATGCGCAAACCATTTGCTCATGATACTGAAACGAGTTCAGAATTAATTAATATGTTATTTTGGAAAGTGTGAGAGAATTCTCGTGGTTATCTGTTCCTTATTGTTCTGATTTAACAGATGCTGAAACTAGTTCAGCATAAAGATAGAATGTAGCACCTTTTTTTGCGAACAAATTAGGTTGCTAAGCTTTCATCGAGTCTAATCTCTCCAGCTTTCGTGATAACAAATCAATAAGTTTATGAACTGTGCAAAGTAAAGAAATAGATTTTTATTGTGCAATATAAATTGTAAAATATTTTTTTGCATAAAAAAAGCCCATTTTAAAAAAATGAGCTTTTAAGAAATTGTGGAAAATTTATATTATTGTTTAATTATTTTAGTTGTACCAACTCCGTTTTCTGTTTGTGCTTTTACAAAATATACTCCAGCATTTAAATCAGATACGTTAATTTGAGTTTCTGAAACATTTGAAGGTGAAACTTCTTTAACTATTCTTCCATTTAAATCAGTAATTTGTACGTTATCAATTGTAGCTCCATTTTTAGAGTTTAAATTAATTACAGATTTAGCTGGGTTTGGGTAGATTGAGAAGTTACTAGAAAAGAAATCTTGAGTATTTGCTAAAGGACGATCAACTGAAAAAGTGTCAATTGCGATAATATTAGAATTTAATCCTAAAAATCCACCGTCTTCAACCCAATATCTAAATGCCAATAAACATGCTGTTGGAACTGCTAATCCAGTTACTGTATAATTATACTGAGTCCAAACTCCAGGATATGAACCAGCACCAGTTAGTAATAAATTTGGATTAACAGACAAACATAATGTTGTGAAATCGCCAAGATCAGTATGTCCACCAGATGGAAGAGTCGTAAACCCACCATTAGTACTTAATCTAAGTTCTAATCTATCTGGAAAAGTGTTTTGTGGTGTTGGATTAGGATTAGGTGTGACTGTTCTAGTGTAAAATGAAATTATATCTCCATTTTCTAAATTTATTTCTGGAGTATGTAACCAATTACTAATTTCGCCATTATCTCCTGTACTATTAAAGTTTATTAAGGCATAAGATAATGCAGCACCAGAATGTGCGCCAGTAGAAAATGCCGTTACTGGAGCAATTGGAATTGAATAAGTAGCAGTTCCAACAGGTGTACTTTGATTAGTTTGAACCCAACCTGCTGCATACATTGCGGCTGTAGTTCCTTCAAAACCAAAAGCAAATTGATTTTGAGAATAATTTTTTGTAAACACAAAAATTAATAAAAGTGAAAGTAAAAGTTTTTTCATGATTTATATATTAAAGATAGTTAAACAAAACTAAATAAAAAAATTTGAGGTTTTTATTAAAATGCAGATAAAAATAAAAAAAAATGAGGTTTTTTTAATTTATAATCAATTTTTTGGAAGTTATTTCTGAATTATTACTTATTAAACTATAAATATACATTCCTTTTTGTAAATTTCCTTGTTTTAAAATAATTGAATCTTTAGTAATGTTTAGCTTGAACTTCTAAATTATTATCTATTACTAGAAATATTAAACGCTTTTTAGATACTTTTCACCATTTTTGTCTCAACTTTAATTGTAAAAAATATTTTTTAATGAAAATAATTTTAAACCAAAAAACTTTTATAAATTTGCAATCTTAATTAGAGGAAAAATTTGAACTGATTGCAACCTCTATTTTGAACTATGATTTAAAGAAGAGATTCTGAATCAAGTTCAGAATAAAAAAATGCTAAAGCAGAAAGTCTACTTTAGTTTGTTGCATACTCTTTTTTTTGAAAAAAATATTATTAACAGAATCTGAAATTAATTCAGATTAAAAACTATAATTATGGCTTATTTATTTACTTCAGAGTCTGTTAGCGAAGGACATCCTGATAAAGTTGCAGATCAAATTAGTGATGCATTGATTGATAATTTCTTGGCATTTGATGCTGAAAGTAAAGTTGCTTGTGAGACTTTAGTAACAACTGGTCAAGTAATTTTGGCTGGTGAAGTAAAATCGAATACTTACTTAGACGTGCAACAAATTGCAAGAGAAGTTATTAGAAAAATTGGTTATACTAAAAGTGAGTATATGTTTGAAGCCGATTCTTGTGGCGTTCTTTCTGCAATTCACGAACAATCTGCTGATATTAATCAAGGTGTAGACAGAGCAAGCAAAGAAGAACAAGGTGCTGGAGATCAAGGAATGATGTTTGGTTATGCTACTAATGAAACTGAAAATTATATGCCTTTGGCGTTAGATTTGTCTCATGCTTTGTTGATTGAGTTGGCAAATTTACGTAGAGAAAATAATGAAATTAAATATTTACGTCCAGATGCAAAATCTCAAGTAACTTTAGAATATAGTGACGATAATAAACCACAACGAATTGAAGCCATTGTAATTTCTACTCAACATGATGATTTTGCTCCAGAGGCAGAAATGTTGGCTAAAATTAAAACTGATTTAGTTGGAATTTTAATTCCTAGAGTTAAAGCTAAATATCCTAAATATGCTCATTTATTTAATGACCAAATTACATATCACATTAATCCAACTGGAAAATTTGTTATTGGCGGACCACATGGAGATACTGGTTTAACTGGTAGAAAAATAATTGTAGATACTTATGGTGGAAAAGGTGCTCATGGTGGTGGTGCATTTTCTGGAAAAGATCCAAGTAAAGTTGATAGAAGTGCTGCTTATGCAACGCGTCATATTGCCAAAAACTTGGTAGCTGCTGGAATTTGTGATGAAATTTTAGTACAAGTTTCTTATGCAATTGGTGTTGCAAAACCTACTTCTATAAATGTTGTTACTTATGGAACTTCAAAAATAAATTTAACTGATGGAGAAATTAGTAAAAAAGTAGAAGCCATTTTTGATATGCGTCCGTATTTTATTGAGCAACGTTTAAAGTTAAGAAATCCTATTTATAGTGAAACTGCTGCTTATGGACATATGGGAAGAAAACCAGAAACTGTTACAAAAACTTTTAATGCTCCAGGTGGATTAACTAAAACGGTTTCAGTTGAATTATTTACTTGGGAAAAACTAGATTTTGTAGATCAAGTTAAATCTGCTTTTGGATTGTAAAAAATAGAATTTTTATACAAAAAAAAACACGTTTTAAAAACGTGTTTTTTTGTTTATAAGAATTTTTGATTTTTACTCTTTAGAGAAAAGTTTTGAAACATCACCGTTATATGTTTGAATTTTTAAAATATAATTTCCAGATTTTAAATTGGAAACATCCAATTGTGAATCACTTATAAACTCTTTTATTAGTCTTCCATAAATGTCATAAACTTGGATGTTATTTATTTCTACAGCATCTGAAAACGATAGGTATAATGTATTTTTTACAGGATTAGGATATAAAATAATTTTAGATTCTAATTCGTTTTGATTAACGCCAAGAGTAGTTCCATTTATTAAAAATGGAATTTCTTGAGCAAAATCTGGAGCTGTAGTTGGAGTTCCGCTATCTATTAAATTGGCAGACCAACCTAAAACATCGCTTGGAAAAGTAGATGCTACAACATTAATTTTAGCATTGGCGCCAACAACTCCTCTACTTCCAACGGTTGTAACTGGTGGAAAAAACACTTGTATATCTGTTGTTGCGTGCGCCTGAAATTCTACCCAATACGTTCCAGAAGGCAAACTTGCATTTATTGAAGCTTTAAATTTCCACATTCTTCTGGTTGAATTGGTAACTTGTCCTGGAGATGGATATAAAGAATTACCAATTCTATAAACAAAAGCATTACTACTGTTGGCAACATCAAGAGCATTGATTGTCATATTTCCTGCAATTGGAGTCGCGCCTGATGAAGATGGATTTACATTAAAAATTTGAATTTTTAATTGATCTATCGGAATTGTGGCTCCAATATAATCTGCAACATATCCAAAGAAATCGAAACTTGTAATTTCCCAAGTTTGTCCTGTTGGAACAATAAAATTATCTGCTAGTCGATAACTTGTTGTTCCGCTAGAGTAAAAGTATGCTGGAAAACCAGCAGTTGCGTTGGATTGTGTTGTATTTCCTGTTGTATTTTGCATTTCGCTCCAAGTATAACCTGCTGGTGCGTTTACGCCACTTTTAGAAACTGATCCTGTAGAAAATTCTCCGTTGGAATATATTTGAGCAAAACCATTTAAGGAGATTAATGTAAGAGAACAAAATAAAAGAAGTATATTTTTCTTTAAGTAATTTATTTTCATCGTAGTAGTTTAAAAAATTATACTCCAAAATTAATGTTAATTTTGAAATATTGAACTTTTTAAATAAAAAAATAAAATTTCTTTAAGAAATACTAGTTGTGACCTCGGTAGGATTCGAACCTACAACCGTCAGAGCCGAAATCTGATATTCTATCCAGTTGAACTACGAAGCCAGTTTTTAATTTACAAAATACGAAGTTGGAAGTACAAAGTTTTTCCTCGTACCTCGTATTTTGTAATTCTTAATTTAAAATTATACTAAAAGTTTCTTAACGATTGTAGAAATTGTTTTTCCTTCGGTTTGTGCTCCAATTTGTGCTGATGCTAATCCCATTACTTTTCCCATTGATGCAATTCCTGATGCGCCAGTTTCTGCAATGATTTTGGCAATTACTGCTTCTACTTCTACTTCACTTAATTGTGCTGGAAGGAATTTTTCTATTACTGCAATTTGGGCTAATTCTGGTTCGGCAAGGTCTAAACGGTTTTGTGTTGTAAAAATTGTTGCGCTGTCTTTTCGCATTTTTACTAGTTTTTGTAAAATTTTAATTTCGTCTGCTTCGGTTATTTCTTCTTTGCTTCCTGTTGCTGTTTGTGCTAATAAAATTTCTGATTTAATGGCTCGCAATGCTTCTAGTGCTACTGTGTCTTTAGCTCGCATTGCGGTTTTCATTTCGTCCATTATTTGTGTTGATAAACTCATATTGATATTTGATGTTAGATGTTAGATTTTCTCTTTTATTTTTTTAGTATTCTCTTTTAATATGTTCCTTCGACTGCGCTCAGGATGACAAAACTGAGTAAAATTTTATATTTTATTTAATTTTTCATGTATTATGATATTTCTTCCGAAAGCTATCGGAAGCGCTCAGGATGAAAAAATTGTGTATAATTTATAATTGTTTTAAATTTTCAAAACTTGACAGATTTTAGAAAAAAAGACAACTCTTTAGCCCTGATTGAAATGGAAATCCTTTTTCAATTGTCTTGGGTAAAACCCAAAACAATTGAAAAAGATTGCAATGGAAAGCAGGAAAATGGATTGCTAAAATGCCCAAGCCATTTGCTTCTAAAGCTTTGCAAATTTAGTCAATTTTTATTAATTATTTGAGATGTTAAACTAAGTTAGAGATACTGAAACAAGTTCAGTATTTACAAGTTCAGTAAAAACAAATAACCCGAAGATTCTACTGAACTTTCGGGTTAAATTTTTATAATTATTTTTGAATTAATCTACATTATCGTGTAGAAATGAATTGTTGGAACGCAACTGAACATCGTCGTTACTGTCTGTTCCAAGAGACATTCTTGAATTATTGTTAGCCGTTTGGCTGCTAGTTAAATCAATTCCTAAACGCTTGTATGCTGGCTCTTTTTCTAGTTCGTCTACACGAGAAGGATTGTTGTGAAACTTGTAATTAAACTCTTTTAACTTGCGTCTTCTTTCGTCGGCACGAAGTTTTAAAGTGTCTTCTATTGTCATTTCTACTGGCGAAATATCTTCTAGATGTGTGGCGTAGGTTGGCGATTTCGGCTCTTCTATTTTCATTGTAATATTCATTTCTTCGGCAATTGGTTCTTCAACTATTGCTGTTGGTTTAGAATGCAACAAATCGTTTTCGATTTCCATATATTCTTCTAATGAATACTTGATTACTCCGTTTTCGTTTAACTCTGTTACTGGAACAAATTCTACATGCTCATTAACTTGAATATCGCGAGTTTCTTCTGTTAAATCGAAAAATATTTTGTTTTCTTCTGTTTTAACTTCTGATGCTATTGGCAAATCGAAAGTGAAAAGTGAATTTTGAATTTCTTCTTTTACAACTTGTGGTTCTACAACTTTAATTTCGTTAATAACTGGTGTTGTAAATTGAAAATCGATGTCTTTTATTGGTGAAACTATTTCGAAAGTTACGTCTAGATTACGAATAAATTGGTTCATTGCAATTAATTCGTTTTCATTTACTGTAGCAATAATTGGCGTTAAAACTTCTTCTTCTATCAATTCAAAAACTATTTTTTCTGAATTATTATTTTCTGAAACTTCAGATTTTGATTGAAAAACATCTACTGCTTTTTGAGTTAAATCGCGAACCAATTTTTGCTCATCATGAAGTGTATGAATAATTTTTTTAGGTTCGGTATTTACAATTTCATTTTGCTGTTCTACATTAAAACCTGTTGCAATAATTGTTACTGCAATAGCATCACCATGAGCTTCGTCTTCTCCAACTCCCATAATAATATTGGCATTGTGTCCTGCTTCTGCTTGAATGTGATCGTTAATTTCTCCTATTTCGTCAATAGTAATTTCGTTGGTTCCAGAAACGATAAGCAACAATACGTTTTTGGCTCCAGCGATTTTGTTATCATTTAATAATGGTGAATCTAAAGCAGAAACAATTGCTTCTTTGGCTCTGTTTTCTCCACTTGCAAATGCAGAACCCATAATTGCTGTTCCGCTATTTGCTAATACAGTTTTGGCATCTTTTAAATCGATGTTTTGTGTGTAATGATGTGTAATTACTTCGGCAATTCCGCGAGATGCAGTTGCTAAAACTTCGTCAGCTTTAGAAAATCCTGCTTTGAAACCTAAATTTCCGTATACTTCTCTTAACTTATTATTATTGATAACAATTAAAGAATCTACTTGTTTACGTAATCTCTCAACACCTGCTAATGCTTGTTCTATTCTAACTTTTCCTTCAAATTGAAATGGGATAGTTACAATTCCGACTGTTAAAATATCACGTTCTTTGGCTAGTTGTGCAATTACTGGCGCTGCACCAGTTCCTGTTCCACCACCCATTCCTGCAGTTATGAAAATCATTTTGGTATTGCTGTCTAACATTTTTTCTATATCGGCAATGCTTTCTATTGCAGATTGTTGTCCAACTTCTGGATTTGCTCCAGCACCAAGTCCTTCTGTTAAGCTTACGCCTAATTGAATTTTGTTTGGCACAGGACTGTTTTGTAATGCCTGAGAATCAGTATTACAAACGATGAAATCTACACCTTTTATACCTTGCTTGAACATGTGATTAATAGCATTGCTTCCGCCACCACCAACACCTATTACTTTAATTACATTTGATTGGTTCTTGGGTAAATCAAATGAGATACTTCCAAATTCTGAGTTGCTTATCATAATTTTAAAGGTTTGAATCCGCTGGATTCGTTTACTACACTTTGTTTGTTTTTATAATTTTATAAACGTTTGAATCCGCTGGATTCATTTGTTTGTTTTGTTTAATATTATAAACGTTTAAATCTTCTATAAACGTTTTAATCTTCTATAAACGTTTAAATCTTCTATAAACGTTTGAATCTTCTATAAACGTTTGAATCCGCTGGATTCGTTTGTTTGTTTTAGTTTTATCTTATAAACGTTTAATGTTATAAACGTTTGTTTTTATAAACGTTTGAATCCGCTGGATTCGTTTGTTTTTTTGTTTAATATTATTAACGTTTAAATCTTCTATAAACGTTTTAATCCGCTGGATTCGTGTGTTTGTTTTTGTTTAATATTATTAACGTTTTAATCTTCTATAAACGTTTGAATCCGCTGGATTCGATTTTAATCAGATTTTAAAATTTACTCGATTTACTGAACACTGTAAACTGAATACTGAACACTGTAAACTGAACACTAATTACTCAGCGTTATCTAGAAAATCTTTTATCTTATCTACATACTTATCAAAGAATGATTTTCTAATTTTCTTTTCTGTCGTTTCTTCTTCTTCAATACTATTTTCTATTGTTTTTTCTTCTGTAATTTCTTGTTTTTGTTCTACTACTGGAGCGACATATTTTGGCATTGTTCCTGCTTGTGTCATTTCTAGTTTGTAGGCACTTTGTGTATTATTAGCAATGCTATTCATTACTAATCCAACCGCGGTTGCATATAATGGACTTGAAATTTCTTCGCTAGAATTTCCTGCAAGATGTTCATTTGGATAACCAATTCTAGTATCCATTCCTGTAATATATTCTACTAATTGTTTAATGTGCTTTAATTGTGCACCACCACCAGTTAATACAATACCTGCAATTAATTTTTTTCTTGGATCTTCGTGTCCGTATAATTTTATTTCTGTAAAAACTTGTTCTATAATTTCAACTACTCTAGCGTGAATAATTTTAGACAAATTCTTTAATGAAATTTCTTTTGGTTCTCTTCCTCTTAATCCTGGAATAGAAACAATTTCGTTGTCTTTATTTTCTCCTGGCCAAGCTGAACCGAATTTTACTTTTAATAAATCGGCTTGTTTTTCTATAATTGAACAACCTTCTTTAATATCATCTGTAATTACATTTCCACCAAAAGGAATTACTGCAGTGTGTCGAATAATTCCGTCTTTAAATATGGCCAAATCTGTTGTTCCTCCACCAATATCAATTAATGCAACTCCAGCTTCTTTTTCTTCTTGACTTAAAACTGCATCTGCAGAAGCCAAAGGTTCTAATGTTAATCCGGATAATTCAATACCAGAACTTTGAATACATCTTCCCACATTTCTTATGGATGATGCTTGACCAACTACAACGTGAAAACTTGCTTCTAGTCGTGCACCAAACATTCCAATTGGTTCTTTTATTTCCGATTGACCATCAATTTTAAATTCTTGTGGCAATACGTGAATAATTTCTTCTCCAGGAAGCATTGCTAATTTATTAACTTGATCGATTAATATTTGAATGTCTTTTCCAGAAATAACTTCTTCTGGATTGCTTCTACTGATATAATCTGTATGTTGAATGCTACGAATGTGTTGACCAGCTATTCCAACCACACAATCGTTAATTTTGTAACCTGAATTTTCTTCTGCCTCAATTACAGCTTGTTGAATAGACTGAATGGTTTGAGTAATATTATTTACAACGCCACGAGCAACGCCTAAACTTTTAGCTTTACCAACGCCAAGAATTTCAAGCTTTCCGTATTCGTTTTTCTTCCCAATCATTGCAACGATTTTCGTGGTTCCAATGTCTAATCCTACTGCAATATTTTCTCTTTCCATTGTTATCTTTTTATTTAGTGCAAACTACTTGTTGCGTAAATTTCAGATTTATATTTTTATACTTTGCAAGCGTACTATCTAAAATTGCTTTTTGAAAAAACGCTTTATAATTTTTAAATTTCTTCTCAGTATTTATGATTTTTCCAAATTCTATTCTATAATTAAAATTTCTATTTGTCATTATCAAGTCTTCACTAGGCAAAATTTGTATGCCAATGATGTTTTCTTTTAAAAACTCATCGTTGTAAATTATCTTAAAAACTTCTGATAATTTGGCTCTATTTTTTTTGTTAATTTCCCCCAAAACAATTGGAACTCTAGCGGTAAAATTATTTGATAACGGCATTGTATGACCTTCATAATCAATATAAAAAGAGTCTGACGCGTTAAAACATCTTGCTATTGGCGTTTTTTGAACAACCTGAGCTTTTAGAACGCCATCAATACTGAGAAACACTTCACATTTTTGAACCATTTCTTGTTGGTTGACAGATTTTTCCAATTGGTTCAAATTTACTTCCTCTTTTGCTATACTTTTTACATGTTGATTATTTTCTATTAACAATTTATTAACCGTTTCTTGTTTAAGGAAATTGTTGTTATCTCCTACAAAAATTACTTCCGATTTTGTTAATTTTCTATGAGAATTTCTATTTGATGTAAAGGCATACAAAAAAATTACCAATGCAAACATTAGTACCAATCGAATAGATGTCCAGTTAAAAATTTTCATATTTGTTGCTGTTTTTTATTATTGGTCAAATATGGAATCGCTTTTTTATTTTTTGATATTTGCTTACGCAAATTTTTTATTTTTGGCGATTTCATAACAACGCTTTTTTAATTGATGGAACTAATTCTCCAATATCTCCTGCTCCAATTGTAACAATTACTGTTGCATCAGATTTTAAAATAGTCGGAATTAAATCATTTTTAGACACTAACTTTTTATCTTGATTATCTATTTTAGAAAGCAACCAACTTGAAGTTATTCCTTCCATTGGTAATTCTCTTGCTGGATAAATATCTAATAATAAAACTTCATCAAACTGTGATAAGCTTTTGGCAAAATCATCGGCAAAATCTTTAGTTCTGCTAAATAAATGAGGTTGAAAAATGGCTAAAACTTTTTGATTAGGATACAATTCTCGAACTGCATTATGTACTGCATTTATTTCTGTTGGATGATGCGCATAATCATCAATATAAACCAATTTATCTGATTTTATTTGATAAGAAAATCTGCGTTGAATTCCTTTAAAACTTTCTAATGCACTGACAATTAAATGATTTTGAATTCCGAAAGTTTTTGCCATAGCAAATGCCATTAAAGCATTCATTAAATTATGTCTTCCTGGCAGATTAAACTTTATATCTTTTATAATTTCCGATGGTGTTTTAATATCAAAAACATAACTACTATTTTCTATTCGAACATTAAATGCTTTAAAAGTTGCCACTTCATCAATTGCGATTGTTAAAGCATCTAATTGAACACCTTTTGGAACAAATAGTTTAGTTTTATCTGAAACTTTATTGGCAAATTCTCTAAACGAATCTTCAATTGCAGATGCGTCACCATAAATATCTAAATGATCTGCATCCATTGATGTTACGCAAGCAATATTGGGATGTAAATGCAAAAACGATCTGTCAAATTCGTCAGCTTCTACAACTGTTATTGTTTTTCCGCTTCCAATTAAATTAGAATTATAATTTTCTACAATTCCGCCAAGAAAAGCCGTAACATCTTCGCCACTTTCATACAAAATATGTCCAAGAATACTAGATGTTGTAGTTTTTCCATGTGTTCCTGCAACTGCAAAACAAAAAGTATCTTTGGTAATAATTCCTAAGACTTCGGCACGTTTTTTAATTGTAAATTCTCGTTCAACAAAATAATTCCATTCTGAATGAGAAACTGGAACTGCTGGAGTAACAATTACCAGAGTATTTTCTACATAAAAATCGGTTGGAATTGCATTTATGTTGTCTTCAAAATGAATGTTCATTCCGCCAGCAATAAGTTCATCAGTTAAAGTTGTTGGCGTTTTATCGTAACCAGAAACAATTTTACCAATGTTTTGGAAATAACGAGCCAAAGCACTCATTCCGATGCCTCCAATTCCTATAAAATAGACGTTATGTATTTGGTTTAGATTCATTTTTCAATTTCAATTACAATGGCAATAGCAAAAATCAATTTTTAAATTATAATTTCAACTTTCAATTTATTTTATTGAATTTTGAAGTTGATTTTTGACATTGTTATTGTATTAGTTTTATTATTTCTTCAACAATATCTTTTGTTGCGTTTGGTTTGGCTAATTTTTTTATGTTTTCACTTAATTTATTCTGCAAATTATCATCATGAATTAACTGATTAAAAATAGTTTCAAATTTTTCGTCCAACTCACTTTCTTTAATTAACAATGCTCCGTTTTTATCTACAATTGCATTGGCATTTTTGGTTTGATGATCTTCGGCAACATTTGGTGATGGAATAAAAATTGTTGGTTTTCCTACCAAACACAATTCAGAAACCGATGATGCTCCAGCACGAGAAATTACAAAATCGGCTGCTGCATAAATCAAATCCATTCTATCAATAAACGATACAACCTGTACATTTTCTTTCTCTGAAAAATGCTTATATTCTTCATAATAAAACTTTCCACATTGCCAAAAAACTTGAACATCATTAGCAATTAAAAAATCTAATTCTTTTTCAATTAATTGGTTAATTCTTCTTGATCCTAAACTTCCTCCAAGAACTAAAAGTGTTTTTTTATTATCATCTAAATTGAAATACGAAATTGCTTCACTTCTTTTAGAATGTATATCCAAAACATCTTGACGAACCGGATTTCCTGTAAATGTCATTTTGCTTTTTGGAAAAAATCGATCCAAATTTTCATACGCTACGCAAATTGCATTTGCCTTTTTACTCAATAATTTATTTGTAATTCCAGGATAGGAATTTTGCTCTTGAATAACTGTTGGAATTCCAAAACTATTGGCAACTTGTAATAATGGTCCGCTTGCAAAACCGCCAGTTCCTATAACAACATCTGGCTTAAAATTTTTAATTATTTTTCTAGATTTCCATAAACTACTCATTAATTTTATTGGAAACATAGCATTTGAAAACGTAAATTTTCTTTGTAAACCAGAAATCCAAAGACCTTGTATTTTGTAACCTGCTTGTGGTACTTTTTGCATTTCCATTTTGTCTTGTGCGCCTACAAATAGAATTTCACAATTTGGGAAACGTAATTTTAATTCATTGGCAATAGCAATTGCAGGATAAATATGTCCTCCTGTACCACCACCACTTAATATGAATTTGTTTTTTTTCATTATAAACGTTTTCAATAAACATTTTTATAAATTTCTTTTATATACATATATCTATAAACATATAACTCCGCTGGAGTTTTTTCTTTTTTTACTCTGTTTTATAAACATATAACTCCGCTGGAGTTATTTAATTTAATTTATTTTTTTCGCATTCCGTTTATGGCAAGCATTGGATTTTCTTCTATTGAATAATCATCTTCGATAATTTTATTTTTTATCGATGCTTTCATTTGATTTATCTTTACTTTATTTTCATCTTCAATTTCATTTTCTGATGCTTCGTCTTCTTGTAATTGCTTGTCAATTAATTTTTGTAGAGCATCATCACGCTTTTCTTTTTCGGCAATTTCCTCGGCAATTTCTTCTTCTTTTTTTGTTACGCTTAATATCATTCCGATAGCAATACAAGTCATCCAAATGGAACTTCCACCAGAACTTATTAATGGTAAAGTTTGACCAGTAACTGGAAGTAATTCAACTGCAACTCCCATATTTATTAATGCTTGAAAAATTATTGGAAATCCAAGTCCGACGACAATTAACTTACCAAAAATAGTTGTGGATTTATGTGCTGCGACAATAAACCTAAACAACAACAACAGATAAATTGCTAAAATGCCTAAAGCTCCAAGTAACCCATATTCTTCTACAATTATGGCAAAAATAAAATCGGATGATGATTGTGGAAGAAAATTTTTCTGAACACTTTTTCCTGGTCCAAGTCCGTAAACTCCTCCAGTTGCAATGGCCGTTTTGGCTCTTTCTATTTGATAATAATCGTCTGCATCTTTTACACTATCTCCTTTTTTAAAGAAACTATCAATACGTTTTTCCCAAGTTTTAACGCGATTAGGAAAAGCATCTGGAAAAGCTTTCACAACTAAAATAAAAAATGTGAAGGAAATTAATCCCATTCCGATAATAATTCCGATGTATTTTAAAGGATACTTTCCAATAAACGTTAGCATAATTATCATTGAAAATATTAATGCTGCTGTTGAAAAATTGGCTGGAAGAATTAACATTAATGTTATAAAAACTGGCAACCACAACTCAATTACAGATTGTTTAAAATTGTGTTCTACTTCTCTTTTTTTAGATAAGTATTTGGCAACATAAACATAAAGTACAATGGCTGCAAAAGTTGATGTTTGAAATGTAATCCCTATAAAAGGAATTTTTATCCAACGACTTGCATTTGCGCCATCTATCGTTGTTCCTTTTAATAATGTATAGATTAATAAAATCCAAACTACAGGAAGAAATAACATTGAGAGCGCACGAAATTTATGATATGGAATTTTATGAATTTGATAAATAATAAAAAAACCGATGAAGATATGAACTGCGTGTTTTACTAAATAAGTAAGTGCATTTCCTGATCCGTGACGCATGTAAGCCAAATTACTACTTGCACTAAAAACAGGCATAAACGAAAACAGAGCCAAGAGCGCAATGAATGCCCAAATGACTTTATCTCCTTTTAAACTGTTTATTATTTGTAGCATATTTTTGTTTTGAGTTGTGAGTTGTGAGTTTTGAGTTGTGGGTATCTCATAACTCATAACTATTATTTTTACAAGTTTCTAACTTCTCTTTTAAATTGATTTCCTCTGTCTTCGTAATTTTCGAACAAGTCGAAACTGGCGCATGCAGGCGATAATAAAACGGTATCACCTTTTTCGGCAATGTGTCTAGCTGTATTAACTGCATCATGCATATTGTCTACTTCTACCATCATATCTACTACGTTTCCGAAGCAATCGATAATTTTTTTATTATCAACACCAAGACAAATAATTGCTTTAACTTTTTCGTGAACTAGCGAAAATAATTCGGTGTAATCATTTCCTTTATCTACACCACCAACTATCCAAACGGTTGGTGTTGTAACGCTATCTAATGCAAAAAAAGTAGCATTTACATTGGTTGCTTTAGAATCGTTTATGTATTGTACATTCTGAATTTTTAACACTTTCTCTAAACGATGTTCTACACCTTGAAAATTGGATAAACTCTCACGAATTGTTTGCTTTCTGATGCGCAAAATATTTGCCACAGAAGTTGCTGCCATTGCGTTTTTCATATTATGTTTTCCCTCAAGTGCTATTTGAGTTGTTTCCATTAAAAACTCTTCTTCGTTGATGTTAATTTCCATAGTTAGGTTGTTTAAAAATGCTCCTTTTTCCAATTTTTTTAATAATGAAAAAGGTAGTAATTGTGCGTTAGTTTTATTGTTTAAAAACCAATTTGAAATTGCTTCATCATCGTTATCATAAATAAGATAATCGGCATTGGTTTGATTCATTGTTATTCTAAATTTAGCTGCGATATAATTTTCATATTTATAATCGTATCTGTCTAAATGGTCTGGACTTATGTTAGTAATTATGGCAATGTGTGGCTTGTAATTTATAATTCCGTCCAGCTGAAAACTGCTTAATTCTAAGACGTAATACTCATAATTTTCTTCGGCAACTTGCCACGCAAAACTTTTTCCAATGTTTCCGCCCAAGCCAACATTTAATCCACCTTCTTTTAATAAATGATAGCAAAGCATTGTTGTGGTTGTCTTGCCATTGCTTCCTGTAATTCCTATTGTTGTTGCGGTTGTATATTGTGCTGCAAATTCAATTTCAGAAATTACCAGAATTCCTTTTTCCAAAAGTTTTTTTACAACTGGCGATTTATCTGGAATTCCTGGACTTTTCATTACAACATCGGCATTCAGAATTAATTCTTCTGTATGCTTTTCGTCTTCCCAATTTATATCATTATCTGTAAGAACTTGTTTGTAATTTTCTTTTATTTTTCCAAAATCAGATACAAAAACGTCATATCCTTTTTTCTTTCCTAGAATTGCTGTACCTACTCCACTTTCTCCACCACCAAGAATTACTAATCTTTTCATCTTTCTTTTTTTAAACTAATAAGAAATCTAATTTTCATTAAGAATTTAATTATCTAAGTTTTAATGTTACTATTGAAACTATAGAAAGAAGAATTGCAACAATCCAAAAGCGAGTTACAATCTTGCTTTCGTGGTATCCTTTTTTCTGGTAATGATGATGCAATGGCGACATTAAGAAAATTCGTTTTCCTTCGCCAAAACGTTTTTTTGTATATTTGAAATAGGCAACTTGAATAATTACCGAAGCACTTTCTGCAAAGAAAATTCCGCAGAATAGTACAATCAACATTTCTTTTCTTACAGAAATTGCTAAAACTGCAATAATTCCACCAATAGTTAAACTTCCTGTATCACCCATAAATACTGATGCTGGATAGGAATTATACCAAAGAAATCCAATTAATGCTCCAACAAATGCTGCAATAAAAACGGTCATTTCTCCAGAATTGGGAATGTACATTACGTTTAAATAATTGGACAAAATAATATTACCCGATATAAAAGTGAATATTCCTATTGCTAGTACAGATATTGCTGATGTTCCTGCTGCTAAACCATCAATTCCATCGGTAAGATTTGCTCCATTAGAAACTGCTGTAATAATGAAAATTACTATTGGAATAAAAATTAACCAAGCCCATTTTTGATAATCATCTGTAAATGGTTCTAAAATTTTAGCATATTCCAACTCATTATTTTTTGTGAAAGGTATAGTTGTAACAGTTGATTTTATTTCTTTTTGATTTCTAGTATTAATTGTATTTTCTGTTTGATTAAATCGTAATGGCGTTTTAGATTTTTCTCTTATAGTAACATTTGGACTGAAATAAAGCACCGATCCCACTATTAATCCCAATCCAACTTGACCAATAACTTTAAAAATTCCTTTTAATCCTTGTTTGTCTTTTTTGAAAATTTTAATATAATCATCTACAAACCCTATAATTCCCATCCAAAGTGTGGTAACAATTAATAGAATTATGTAAATATTATTAAGTTTGGTTAAAAGTAAAACCGGAATTAATGTTGCCACAATTATAATTAATCCACCCATAGTTGGTGTTCCTGCTTTTTGAGTTTGTCCAGCTAAACCAAGTTCACGAACTGTTTCTCCAACTTGTTGATTTTTTAAAAAATTGATTATTTTTTTTCCATAAATAGTTGAAATCATCAAAGATAAAATCAATGCTAATGCAGATCGAAACGTTATGTATTGAAACACTCCAGTTCCTGGAACGTCTAATGTTTTGTCTAAATATTCAAATAAGTAGTATAACATATTTTTTGATTTAGGATTTAGGATTAAAAGATTTAGGATTTTGGAATTATTACTATTTCAAAAATCAAAAATCTTTACTACTCTATCTATATTGTTTATTTGTGTATGTAATGAGATTCTTCCTTCGTCAGAATGACAAAAATGCCGTTGAATCTTTTTTACTTGTTTAATTGTTCTAAAATTTCTTTAACCATTTTCATATCATCAAAATCATATTTTACACCTTGAATTTCTTGATATGTTTCATGTCCTTTTCCTGCAATTAGGATTATATCATTAGCATTTGCCAATTGACATGCTGTTTTTATTGCTTGTTTTCTATCTTCAATTGACAGTGATTTTTTATAATTTTGAGGTTCAACACCAGCTTCCATTTCTTCAATAATAGATTTAGGATTTTCAGTTCTAGGATTATCCGAAGTAATAATTATTTTATCGCTTAATGTTGAGGCAATATTTGCCATTATTGGTCTTTTTGTCTTGTCTCTATCGCCACCACAACCTACAATTGTTATTAACTGTTCGTTTTTAGTTCTGATATCGTTTATGGTTTTTAACACATTTTCTAATGCATCTGGTGTGTGGGCATAATCAACTATTGCAGTAATTTTTTCGTTAGAAACTATGAATTGAAATCTGCCAGAAACACTTTCTAATTCAGATAACAATCTTAAAACTTCTAGTTTTTCTAATCCTAATTCGACAGCAGTTCCAAAAATTGCTAATAAATTGTAAGCATTAAAAGTTCCTATTAATCTAACCCAAACTTCATTGTCATTAATTTTCAACAACAATCCTGATAGTTGATTTTCTAAAATTTGTGCTTTATAATCGGAATACGATTTTAATGCATAAGTCAATTTTCGTGCTTGAGTATTTTGAAGCATTACCAAGCCATTTTTATCATCAATGTTGGTTAATGCAAATGCTGATTTTGGTAATTCGTCAAAAAACAATTTTTTTACATCACGATATTCTGCAAATGTTGGATGATAATCTAGATGATCGTGCGATAAATTTGTAAAAACGCCACCAGTAAAATGTAATCCTTCGGTACGTTTTTGATGAATTCCGTGTGAACTCACTTCCATAAAACAATAGTCGCAACCGCTAATTATCATTTCGTTTAAGAAATAATTTATGGTTAGCGAATCTGGAGTTGTATGCGTTGCTTTATGTTCAACTGTATCAACCATAATTTTCACAGTAGAAAGCAATCCAACTTTAAAACCTGCTTTTTTAAACAATTGATATAACAATGATGCCACTGTAGTTTTACCATTTGTACCAGTTATTCCAATTAATTTAAGCTTTGATGAAGGATTTGCATAAAAATTATTTGCCATAAAAGCCAAAGCCGAATTGGTGTCTTTAACTTGAATATAGGAAATTCCAGTTTGAATATTTTCTGGCAAAACATCGCAAACTATTGCTGTTGTACCAAGTGAAATTGCTTTTTCTATAAAATCATGACCATTAGAAATTGTACCTCTAATGGCAACAAAAACATCATTTTCTTGAATGTTTCTTGAATCGAAATGAATATTTTTTACAGTAATGTCTGTTGAACCTTTTACAGATTCAATTGCTACTTTATATAATATGTCTTTTAAAAATAAACTCATTTTTTTTCATTTTTCGCCTTTCCTTCGGTGAGTTTAGGTCAAGATAATTCAAGAATTATAGTTGTGTTTTTAATAATTTTTCCGCCTGCAGGAATGGACTGATTTTTTACTTTTCCAATTCCTTTAATCTTAACTTTAATGCCTAAATTTCCTAAAAGCGCCACAGCATCCATTCCAGACATTCCTTTTACATTGGGAATTGTATCTTTAACATTATCAGCTTTGGCATAATATTCATTATATTTAGAGTCTTGCTTTTCTATTTTTTTATCTAGATTTTTAATTTCATTTGTAGATGGTGCATCGGTAAAAATCTTTTGAGCAATTCTTTTAAAAACTGGACCAGCTACATCTGCACCATAATAATTATTCAAAGATGTATTGGGTTTGTGAACTACAACAATGCATGAATATTTAGGATTATCTGCTGGAAAAAAACCTACGAATGAGGAGATATAATGTTTGTCATTTCCGCCATTGGTTCCGTAATTTGCTTGCGCAGTTCCTGTTTTTCCTGCCATAGAAAAATCTTTCGAATAGAGTTTAGAACCAGTTCCGCGTTTTACGACATTTTCTAAAAGTGCTTTTAATTTTTTAATTGTTGCATCTGAACATATTTTAGGATTGATAACTTGCTTATCAAACTTTTTTATGGTTTTATTCCATTCTTTAATTTCAGATACAAATTGTGGCTTTACCATTTCGCCATTATTTGCTACAGCATTATATAATGTCAATGTTTGCAAAGGCGTAACAGCAACTCCATATCCAAAAGCCATCCATTGTAATGAAATTGCACTCCAAGATTTATCTGATGGATGCGGAATTTTAGGAATTCCTTCGCCTTGAAATGGTAATCCTAAAGGTTTATTTAAACCTAAGTTATCAATTCTATCTGTAAATTGTTTTGGATTATTTTTATAATTGTCGTAAACTGCTTGCACCATTATAGTATTAGAAGAAACTTCAAATCCGCGACCAACAGTTATTTTACCATATCCACCTTCGTGAGAATCTCTAACTTTTCTTCCTCTATATATAATTGTTCCGCCATTACTGTCATAAACTTTGGTAGTATCAATTTTATTATCGTCTAGCAAAGCCATCATATCAAAGAGTTTAAATGTTGATCCAGGTTCGTGAGATTCTGCTACAGCATAATTAATAGTTTCGTAATAATTACCCGATTTTTCGTCTCTACCAAGATTTGAAATCGCTTTTACGTGTCCAGTTTTAGTTTCCATAACCACAACACAACCGTGTTCTGCGCCATATTCTTCTAACTGTTTTAACAATGCGTGATGCGCAATGTCTTGAATGTAAACATCTAAAGTTGAAATAACATCGTAACCATCTTGTGGATCAACTTCGTTAATATCTCTAATTGGTTTCCATTGACCTTTGGCAATTTTTTGTTTTAAAACTTTACCATCTTTTCCGTTAAGATATTTTCCAAATGCGCCTTCAATACCTACTCTTTTTTGCAAACCATCTTCGTCAATTCTATCGTAACCAATTGTTCTTTCGGCAATTATTCCAATTGGATGTTCACGAACTGTTTTTTGTTCTACAATTATTCCTCCTTTATTTGCTCCTTTTTCAAATAATGGAAACGATTTAATTGCAGCATATTCTGTGTAACTTAAATCTTCCGCAATAAGCGTATATCTGTTTTTATTGTCTCTTGCTTTGCGTAATAAATCTTGAAAATAAGAACTTGGCTTGTTTAATAATCTTGACAAAGCGTCTGATAATGGAGTAATATTTTTTTCAAAATCGTCAGCTTTTGGCGTTACAGCATCAAAACGAATTGTATAATTAGGTATTGATGTTGCAAGTAAACTTCCATCAGACGAATAAATATTTCCTTTATTGGCAGGAATTACAAAATTTTTAACGGTTCTTTCTTTGGCTAATTTTCTATAATAATCGCCTTCTACCCATTGAATATTAGTTAATTTGACAGTAACTGCAATTGCCATTAAAAAAATAGCAAACGCAACTAAGTAAATTCGGTAAGAGATATTTTTATCTTCTACTGCCATAATTTTTTAAAGAAACTTTTTTCTTCGGGTTTTTTAACTTTTATTTTTTGTGGTGGAACCGATGCTGGAAAAATATTACGTTTTTCCATTTTTTTAGAAATAGTTGATTCCATTTTTAATTTCATTAATTCTGATCTTCTGTCCACAAATTCTGATCGTAATTCTTTTACTTCATTAGTTAAATCGGCTATTTCAAATATTTTTTGTTCAAATCGATGTGTATTTGCAATCATAATTATGGCTAAAACAACTATAAATAAAATGAAACGCCAGTTTTTAGTAGCGTCTTCATTTACAAGAAATCTTGCTTTTAGTATGTTGTATATTCCGCCTTTCATGTTTTTCTATTTGCCGCTAAGGCACTAAGTCGCTAAGCTTTTTTTCTTTTGAAATCTATTTTTAAAATCTTTCAATATTAAACTGATTCCTAATTACTTATCTCTGATCACTGATCACTAAAAACTATTTCTTCTCTGCTATTCGTAATTTGGCACTTCTTGCTCTATTGTTTATTTTAATTTCTGCATCGGATGGAATAATTAATTTACCAATAGTTTTGAATGGAACAGAAAAATTTCCGAAGAAATCGCGTTCTGGTTCACCTTCAAACATTCCGTTTTTTATAAATCTTTTTACCAATCTATCTTCTAGTGAATGGTATGATATTACACTTAATCGTCCTTCTGGCTTCAATAATTCTAATGATTGTTCTAGAAATTCTTTTAAAACATCCATTTCTTTATTTACTTCAATTCGAATAGCTTGATACATTTGAGCCAAAACTTTATTCCTAACTCGTTCTGGTAAAAACCGTTCTAAAACTTGTTTTAATTCGTCTGTTTTATCAATTGGTGCTAATTCTCTTGCTTCAATAATTACTCTTGCAATTGCGGAGGCATTTTTTAATTCGCCATAATCAAGAAAAACTCTTTTTAAATTGGCTTCATCGTATTGATTGATAATTTTATGTGCATTCAATTCGTTTTTCTTACTCATTCTCATATCTAAATCGGCATCAAATCGAGTAGAAAAACCTCTTTCTGGAACATCAAATTGATGAGAGGAAACTCCTAAATCTGCCAGAATTCCGTCAACACTTTTTATGTTATGAAATCTTAAAAAACGTTTTATGTATCTAAAATTTTCTTGTATTAAAATAAATCGTTCATCTGGCAAAGCATTTTCCCACGCATCTTCATCTTGATCAAATCCAAATAATTTTCCGTCAGCATTTAACCGACTCAAAATTTCTTTAGAATGTCCGCCACCGCCAAAAGTTACATCAACATAAATTCCGCTAGGATTTATATTTAAACCATCAACGGTTTCTTTTAAAAGAACAGGATTATGATAGTCCATTTTCGTCGTCATTTACATTTCCCATTACGTCTTCGGCCAAATCGGCAAAGTCTATTACTGAATCGTCAATTGCTTTTTCATACAAGTCTTTATCCCAAATTTCGATAATATTTACTGCCGACGACAAGACAATATCTTTGGAAATTTGAGCAAAATTTGTTAAATCTTTAGGAACTAATAATCTGCCTAAAGCATCAATTTCAACCACTTTAACTCCAGCGGTAAAACGACGAATGAAATCATTATTCTTTTTTACGAACTTGTTTAACTTATTGATTTTAAGCATCATTAAATTCCATTCACTCATTGGATACAATTCTAAACAAGGTTGAAAAACAGAACGCTTCAAGACAAAACCGTCTTTAAGAGAAGCTGCAAGTTGCTTTTTAAATGGCGCAGGCAAAAGCAACCTTCCTTTGGCATCAACTTTACACTCGTATGTTCCAATTATTGTATTCAACAAATAATTTTTAAATGACTTGAGCAAAAATATAAAATATTTTACCACAATTTACCACATACTACCACTTTGTTGATAAGTTTTACCACTTTAACAGTATTCGAAATATTGTTTTGATAATTTAAATAAACATATTGTTTAACAAAAGATTACGAATTGTTGATTCTATTGAAATAAATATCGTTTTGTAAATATATTATTGCGAATTTTTCAATAAAATTATATAAATTAGAAATTTAAATTTTATTTAAATTTTTGATTTTAAATGTTGATAATTACTGTTATAGTGATTTTAAACTTACTCAAAATAGAAAGAAAAAACTTGAAAATAACCATTAATCAATAGGATTTGCTATATAAAAAACTATATTTGTAACAATTGAAATTTGGACAAGAAAATGAATCTTACCGTAAAAAAAGAAGGAAAATATAGTTATATAGAAGCTGGTGAAGGAACGCCAATAGTAATTCTTCATGGATTAATGGGTGGATTGAGCAACTTTGATGGAGTTGCCAATTTTTTTCCTTCTAAAGGATATAAAATTGTAATACCTGAATTGCCAATTTATACACAAAGTTTATTAAAAACCAATGTAAAAGCATTTGCTAGATACGTTAAAGATTTTATTACCTATAAAGGTTTTGACAGAGTAATTTTATTGGGAAATTCACTTGGCGGACACATTGCTTTGTATCATACGAAAATGTATCCAGAGAAAATGCTTGGACTTATAATTACTGGAAGTTCAGGACTTTATGAAAGCGCAATGGGAGATAGTTACCCAAGAAGAGGCGATTATGACTACATTCAAAAGAAAGCTGAAGATGTATTTTATGATCCAAAAGTTGCTACAAAAGAAATTGTAGATGAAGTTTATGCAATGGCAAATGACAGAATAAAATTGATAAAAACATTAACGATTGCCAAAAGTGCCATTCGTCATAATATGGCTAAAGATTTACCAAAAATGCATGTACCTACTGCAATTATTTGGGGTAAAAACGATAAAGTTACACCGCCAGAAGTTGCTGTAGAATTTGATAAATTATTGCCAAACTCTTCTTTATATTGGATTGACAAATGCGGTCATGCTGCAATGATGGAACATCCTGATGAATTTAATACTATAATGGCAAGTTGGTTAGAGAAAGTGCATTTGTAGCAGTTTAAAACTATTAAAAAAAAATAATTACTATCACGAGATTGCTTCGTGCCTCGCAATGAGTTTACAATGAAAATTAATACCGCCGAATTTATAATAAGCAATTCAGATGTAACAAAATGTCCAACGGAACGTTTGCCAGAATATGCTTTTATTGGTCGATCTAATGTTGGGAAATCGTCATTAATAAATATGATTACCAATCATAAAAACTTGGCAAAAACATCTGGAAAACCAGGAAAAACTCAACTTATAAATCATTTTAAAATTAATTCTAATTGGTTTTTAGTAGATTTACCAGGTTATGGATATGCTAGAGTTTCTAAAAAAACCAAAGAAGTTTTTCAAGAATTTATAACAGATTATTTTGAAACTAGACAACAACTAGTTAGTGCCTTTGTGCTAATTGATATTCGTCTTGAAGCTCAAAAAATTGACTTAGAATTTATAGAATATCTTGGCGAAAGCGAAATACCTTTTTGCATAGTTTTTACTAAAGCAGATAAACTTGGTAAAAGTAAAATAGCAATGCACGTTGCCGCTTATAAAAAAGAATTACTTGCTAATAATTGGGAAGAAATGCCACCTTATTTTATAACCTCTGCAACAGAAGGAACTGGAAAAGAAGAACTTCTTAAATATATTGAAGAAATTAATGTTGATGTTTATAAAGATTTGAATGAGTTTTAATATGAATAAAATTAAAATATTTTTTTTATTGTTTTCTTTAATTTTAACTGGATGCTCAACTGCTAGTTATATTGTAAAAAATAAAAGTCAAACCATAGGACTAGATTTTACTAAAGGAAAATGGCTATTAAACGAAATTGATTGTCCAAATTCTGTTTATAAACAATTGAAAGATAAAGTAAATAAAGACTTTGGTAGAATTTTAGGATTAAGATTTTACAAAATTGGTGATGTTAATTCTATAATTTTGCCTAAAAAAATTGAAATTAATTCAAGTAAAGAAGTTTTAAAAAAAATTAATATTGGCTGTAAAGGTTATGATTATCTGATAAATATAAAAGCTATTATTATTAAAGAAGAATTTGGAGGCGTTGATATTTCATCAAGCAATTTTAAAACAGAAAAAACAAATCAATCAGAAGTAGTTCTTGAAGTTTATGATATTAATTTATCTGAAATTATTTATTCTCAAACAATAAGTGGTAGTACTAAGCTTTTTGAAAGTAGAAGCGATGTTAATTTTTCTAAAAATTCTAATATGTTAATAATTGGTAGCTATAAAAAATTAATGAAATTATTAGAAAAAAAATCTTTAAATTAAGTTATACATTCTAAGCGTAAAAGTTCGCAAATTGCGAACCTTTTTTTATTTAGTTAACTCCAACTTCTCGGCAAAATAATCACAGAAATCTCTCATTGTGTCTGCCATAGTTTCATCTTGTGTTGCTCGTTGAAAAGTGTCTGCCATTGCAACCAAAGTTTGATGAAAAAATAATTTCATTTCGTCTACAGGCATTTCTTTTGTCCATAAATCTATGCGAAGTGTTTCTTGCGCTTTTCCATCCCAAACAGAGAGTAACATTGCTTTAGCTTCTTCAAGTTGAACGCCACCATCTTGTGCTGTCCAAGTTAATTTTTCTGGAACTCTATTTTCGTCTAGTTCTACTAGAAATTTTATTTCTGATGTTATTGTACTCATTATTTTTTGGGTTTGTATTTAGATCTTTCAAATAATTGTTTTGCGTCTAGTTTTAAAACATCTTGCAAAGCAACTTCTGGATTGTTTTCTACAAAAGAACGCACAATTTGCCAACCTGTAAATTGACCAATTCTTCCTGGAGTTTGGTTGTCTATTTCCAGATAGAATTTAGAAAATGGTGCTGGATTTATAAAACGATTTGCCAATTTAGACTCTGAACTAAAGAGTAATTTATCTTCAATAAAACGTGTCCAAACGTATTGTTCGTTTTCTTGACAAAATTTAAGTTGTTCGTTTGTGTAACCAATTCTTTCTGCTTCGGTATAATCTGGAAGTAAAATATCTTTTAAATACAATTCTTTTCCAGAATAAATCATTAGTGATAATAATGTTTCGTCTGTTGGTAGTTTTAAAATTCCGTAGGCAAATGATTGAACAATGTCTGGCATCATTTGTCTTGGTTCGAAATTGGCTTTTAAATACTCTGGAAATGGTTGATAGAATTTAGTGTCTTTTCCTAAATATAATTCTATTGCAATTAACAATTTATCGTTGGCGTAAATGGCTTTTGTATCTGGGTTTACTTCGGATATTAAAGTATAAACTGTTGGAGTTGTTACTTGCGGAAAATAATATTTTATGTGTTTAAAAAGCGCTTCTATTTCTTGTTTTTGAGCACTAAAATCTTTGAATTTAGTTTGACTTGCATCGTACAAAGCACGCCAATCTGGGTTTTGCATCTTTTCTATCCAATATTCATCTGGCGTTCCTGGATCAAAGAAAAATGGATATTGTGCTTTTAAAACTTGCAAATTTGAAGGTTTTGATTCAAAAAATGCTTGATCAAACCGAACAACTTTCATTGTCATTGGAATGTCTTCTATAGCATTTTCTACTTTGCTTTTTTTATCGCACGAGATTACTACAAAACTTATAATTATAAAAAGATATTTTTTCATTGGAATTATGTAAGAAAAAAAGTTTAAAATGTAAATAATTAAGAAAATTTATTCAGAAATTAGCCTAGATTGAAATGTAAATCCTTTTTTAATTTTGAGTTAGTTTTTTCTTGATAAAAAAAAACGACCAAAGAAGTTCTTTTTTTATTTAGAAAAACAACATAAAATTAAAAAAGATTGTAATGTAAAGCTGGAAATTGCTTCTAAAATTAAAACGTATTTAATTTAAAATTATTATTTTTGCAAATATACATTTCCAATTTATAATTTGCGCGAATAAAATGAAAAAGAAGAGTACAATTAATGTAGAAAAAGTTAACGATTTAATTGTTGATTGGTTAAAAATTTATGCTGAAAATGCTAAAGTTAACGGATTTGTAATTGGAATTTCTGGTGGAGTTGACTCGGCAGTTACCTCAACACTTTGTGCCCAAACTGGATTGCCTGTTTTATGTATAGAAATGCCTATACACCAAGCGGAAAGCCAAGTAAATAGAGGAAAAGAGCACATTGAACAGTTGAAGTCTCGTTTTAAAAATGTTACTAATGTTGAGGTAAATTTAACATCAACTTACGATACTTTTAAAGCTGAAATGCCTCAAGGTGATGATAAAATCAAGCACAATTTATCAATGGCAAACACTAGAGCAAGATTGCGCATGACCACTTTATTCTACTTTGCTGGAATAAATAATAAATTAGTTGTAGGTACTGGAAATAAAGTTGAAGATTTTGGTGTAGGATTTTACACAAAGTATGGCGATGGCGGTGTAGATTTGAGTCCGATTGCAGATTTAATGAAAAGTGATGTTTATGCGCTAGGAAATTATTTAAAGATTCCTGATTCTATTCTAGTTGCTTTTCCTACAGATGGATTATTTGGAGATAGCAGAACCGACGAAGATCAGCTGGGAGCAAGCTACGACGAACTAGAATGGGCAATGATAGAAAATGAAAAAAATAGTGTTGCAGAAAATTTTGTAGGAAGAGAAAAGGTAGTTTTTGAAATTTATAATAAGTTAAACAAAAGCAATTTTCATAAGATGAATCCTATACCAATTTGTAATATACCTGTGAATTTGAGATAAAGATTCATAATTTTAACAATTGTTTAGCAATTTTTTAATACCTTTACATCTTGCTAAATAATTAAATTATACTGACAAATTATTAAAACAAATAAATTGACCATTAATAAATTACAATTATGATAAATGTTTGCCTAGCCGATAATTTCCCAGTTGTTCATTTTGGCGTAAAAGCATATTTTAAAGATCATCCAGAAATTAATGTTGTTTCTAACGTTGGAAGCTTTTTTATGGTTCCAGACGCACTAAGAAATAAAGAAATTAATGTATTAGTCATTGATTTAGAACTAGATGGACTTAAAAGTATCTATGAACTAAAAGCTATTATTAAAAATTTTCCTGAAACTAAAGTTTTAGTTTTTACAAATTTAAACGAACAAATTTATGCTCCAAATGCTATTAAAAGTGGTGTTTCTGGATATGTTCACAAATCTGCCAAATTAGAAACTCTTGGGACAACTATTATTAGAGTTCATCAAGGTTTGATTATGATGAGTGAAAGTATAAAGAAAAATTTAGCTTTAATTGCTAAACAAAATAAGAGCGAAAGATTATACAGAAAACTTTCTAATAGAGAAATCGAGGTTTTGCGTTATTTGTGTGACGGAAAGAAAAACAACGAAGTCTCTAAAATTTTAGGTTTGAACGAAAAAACTATTTCTACTTATAAATTAAGATTGCTTCAAAAATTGAATGTAACTAATTTAGTTGATTTAGTTAACAAAGCTAAAACTTTGGATATTGTTTAAATAACTACCAAATTTTAAAATTCCAAATTTCAATTGATAATCTATTGGAATTTGGAATTTCTATTTTTATTTAATTGTGTCTGGATATTACTCTTCCTAATTTTTTAGAAAACATATTAGTAAGTCCTAAATAATCAATAACCATAGATAAAGTTTCATTATTATCTTGAACTTCCTCTTCTAGAGAAACTTCATTTTTTACAGAAGTTTTTAATTCATCTATAATTTTATTTACTAAAAACCATCTTAATGTTAGTATGGTTTCTGAAACATATTGTGCAATGGTTTTGTCTTTTTGTTTTACGTAAATGTGTTTTGCTTCCCAATTATGCAACACGTCGCGCTCGTCATTCATTAATATAGATGTAACTTCTTGAGACAAATCTGGTGAAAGTTGCGATAAATATTTTTCTAATTCAAAGGTTTCATTTTCATTAAAATATGAAATCAAATTAGTGTAAATTTCTTGAAAAAGTGGGTTTGCCAGTTGAATTTCATCTTCTTGCAAGCTCAAGAAAATTCTATTAAAAACTTTGTAATTATTAAGTTCTTTTACCTCAACCATTTCGCCGTTTTCATTTGCTTTTAGCAAAATGTCTTCAAATTCGTCTTCTACATTTCCGTACAAAAGTAGAATTTCTATAATTTTATGTTCTAGTTCAAACTGAATATCAACAGTTGCACTTATAACAATATTTTCATTTTTATGAACTTCAAATGCAGTTTGCTCTTGCTTTAATTTTTTACCAATTTCTTGAACGTCTTTTTTTACAATTTGCGCCAAAGTATTAAACAAAACATCTTCAGAAATATCCATAATTCTTGATACTTCTTTAATGTAAACTTCGCGTTTAATTCTGTCTGGAATTTTAGAAATACTTGCTACCATATCTCTAATTAAATCAGCTTTTTTTATAGGATCATTCTTGGCATCTTTCATTAAAATAGATGCTTTAAACTGAATAAAATCCATGGCATTTTCTTCTAGATACACTATTAAATCTTGCAAAGGTGTTTTTTTAGCAAAACTGTCTGGATCTTCTCCATCTGGAAAAGTACATACTTTTACGTTCATTCCTTCTTCAAGAATTAAATCAATTCCACGAATTGAAGCTCGCAAACCTGCAGCATCACCATCAAAAAGTACTGTAATATTTTTAGTTAATCTGTTTATTAATCTAATTTGATCAGATGTTAAAGCTGTACCAGAGGAAGAAACTACGTTGTCAATTCCGGCTTGATGCATTTGAATAACATCAGTGTAACCTTCAACCAAAAAACAATTGTCTAGTTTTGCAATAGCTTGTTTAGCATGAAAAATTCCGTACAAGACTTTGCTTTTATGATACAAATCGCTTTCTGGCGAGTTTAAATACTTGGCTGCTTTTTTATCATTAGTTAAAATTCGACCACCAAAACCCAAAACTCTACCTGACATGGATTGAATTGGAAACATTACGCGACCTTTAAATCTATCAAACTGTTTGTCTTCGCCAACAATTGTTAGTCCAGTTTTTTCTAAAAATTCTAGTTTATAACCTTTTCCAAGTGCTTCTTTGGTAAATGCGTCCCAAATATTTGGCGAATATCCTAAATTGAATTTCTTAATAGTATCATTTGTAAATCCGCGTTCTTTGAAATATGAATAACCAATTGCTTTTCCTTCTTCAGAATTTAAAAGTACATCTTGAAAATAGTTGGATGCAAATTCTGAAACTAAATACAAACTTTCTTTTTCGTTGGCACTTTCTTTTTCTTCGTTAGAAAGTTCGGTTTCAACAATTTCAATATTGTATTTTTTTGCCAAATATCTGATGGCTTCTGGATAGGAAAAATGTTCGTGTTCCATTACAAAAGCTATGGCATTTCCTCCTTTTCCTGATGAAAAATCTTTCCAAATTCCTTTGGCTGGCGAAACCATAAACGATGGCGAACGCTCGTCTGAAAACGGACTCAAACCTTTAAAATTACTTCCAGCACGTTTTAGTTGAACAAAATCGCCAATGACTTCTTCAACTCTTGCTGTTTCGTAAACTTTATCTATAGTGTCTTTAGTAATCAATTTAAAAAAAAGGTTTAAAAGTTTATTGGGTTTAAAAGTTTGAGGGTTTAAAGTTACACGTTTAAATAAAAAAAACTGCACGATTTTTAAAAAACCTTGCAGTTGATATGTAACTAATCCTAAAATAAATTTTGTTAATTAAAATCGAAACGTACACCTAATGAAATGTTATTTTGTTTTACAACATTGTTTTCAAACATTGGATTTAAATCGTATTTTGCATATAAACTCATTTCTTTATAACCAATATATCCACTAATTCCGTAAATAAAATTGTTTACATTAAAATCACCTTTTTGTTTTACTTTATAATCTTGACCATCATCTTCAAATTTTTGAAATTGCTTAGATTTAATTCTTAATCCAGCATAACCACCAAAACCTAGTCTTAAACTTTGGTGCGATTTAAATAATTTGGTTCCATCTTCTTTTATTTTAGTTTTAGAAAAATCGAATTCTAAATGCAATGGCGCAACTAAATATACGTTTCTAAATCTTGAATCTTGTAAATCAATTGAACTCGTTTGTAATAAAGTTTGATTACCAGATTTTACAAATATTCTATCTTCTGTAGGACGAAGATTGTTGTACATTAATGACATTCCGTATTTTAAATGTAACAAATTACTATTGTTTAAAATTCTTGTATTTAAAGTTGTTCCCCATTCGTAAAAGTGTGATCCAAGATATCTAAAATCTGAATTTTCTGCCTTTCCATCTGTTGCTAAATTGTTAAATCCTGCTGCAAAAATAAATTGCGATGTGGTTCTTTTTTCAGAAACATTATCAAGTGAATCTCTGTATTTTTGATATTTTTCACTGTTTTTTCCAGATGATTTATTAAAAATTACTCCAAAACCACCTTTTTTATAACTTTCACTAAGTTTTCCATCTACTTTTTCTTGAACTAAATTTTTTAATTCATCTTGTAATGAGGCAACTCTTGTTTCAATATTTTTTGCTCTAACTTCTGCCAACTGTTGTTTTTTTACATCTGCTTGCGCTTGAGAAATTGTTCCTTTTTCTACTTGAGAATTAAGGTCTTCAATTTCTTTTTTCAAACTCTCTTTTTCGTTTTGAGTTATAGTTTCAATTTTTACTGCAATTGCATTTGCTCTGGCTTCGAAGGTGTTTTCTTGAGCTACAATTTTGCTAACAAAAAGGCACAAGATTAGTGTTAAGTAAACGATTAAATTTCTCATAATTTCTAGTTTTTTAATCTGAATTGATTTCAGATTCTGATTAATGATTTATTGATTATTTCTGTTAGCAACAGCAACTTTTACAGTTTCAAAATTTCGTTTTAGTTTTTGAAAATTTGTTTCTCTGTAATCTTTGTTTATTTCGCCATCAACTTGCGATAATAAACTGCTTGCATTTACCGAAACTTTAGTTTGTTTTACAGATTTTCTAGCTTTGTCGACTGATGCTAAAAGTGTTTCTGCAGAAACATCTATTTGTTTGTTGGTTGTTGCAATTTCTTTGTTTTCCGTAATAGGATTTTCAACTTGAACAATAACTTGATCTGTTTGTAATGAAATTTCTTTTACTATTTTCTCTGTTGTTTTTTGATTGATGATTGAATTATTTATTTCGGGTAGCGAGTTGCGAGTTGCAAGTTTTGTATTGTTGTTGGATTGAATTATTTGTTGAATTTTTTCTATTGGATGTTCAATTTCTTGATTTTCATCTTCTTGAATTACTTTTGAATTTTGAATTTTGTTATTGCTATTGTTATTGTTATTGTTATTGTTCTGATTTACAACTTCATTATCAATTGCAATTTCATTTGAATTTAATTGATAAATAATTGTTCCAAGAGTTAACATTCCTAAAAAACAAGCAGCAATAAATAACCAACTAAATCCTTTTTTAGATTTTTTTTCTTCGGCAACCGTAAGCATTGCGTCCAGTCTATCCCAAGCCATTTCGGTTGGTTTAATTTCGCGAGAATTTAATTTTTCTCTTATTTGATTTTCTATATTATTCTGTTCCATTACTGTAATTTTTTAACTTGTTAATCTGTTCTTTCAACATTTTTCTAGCGTGCGATAATTGCGATTTTGATGTTCCTTCATTAATACCCAACATTGTCGCAATTTCTTGATGCTTAAATCCTTCTACACAATATAAATTAAAAACCATTTTATAACCATCTGGCAAATTGTCAATTAAAGATTGAATATCATCTACAGAAAACTGACTTTCAATATTGTTAAAACTGTCTTCGAAATAATTTTCGTCTTCAATAAACTTAACTTTTTTCTGAACTCTGATATAGGAAATACATTCGTTTATGATTATTCTTCTTATCCAACCTTCAAAGCTTCCTTTGTGTTCAAACTTATTTAAATTGGTAAAGACTTTCATGAAAGCAGTAATCATTATGTCTTCTGCATTGTGCAAATCTTTAATGTATTGTCTGCAAACACTTAACATTTTTGGCGAAAACTTAGAATAAATCTTTTGTTGCGCATGTCTGTTGTTGGCGACAGCTAACTCGATTAATTCTTTTTCTTCTTGATGTAAGTTTATTACTTTCATTTTTAGTGTTCAGTGCTCAGTGTTCAGTGTTCAGTTTATTACGTTCGTTACAGTCTTCTATTAGCATAGACGATTGTAGTTGTAAAAAGGTTGCATGATTTTGTAAAAATAATTATAATATTTTATAATTTATTGATTATAAATTATTTACGGTTCAATTTTTTGCCTTTTTTTGTCATTCTGACGCAGGAAGAATCTCATCAAACTACTTTATTTATGTTGGTGAGATTCTTCCTTCGTCAGAATGACAAGATTGCGCTGAAGTTAATTTTGCAATTCTATTGTGAGATTCCTACGGAATGACAAACTTTGGGATAACTGTTATTATGAATTTGCGTTGAAATTAATTTTTATTATTAATTTTTATTATTAATTTTTGATATTAATTTTTGATATTGATTTTTGATATTGATTTTTGATATTGAAAACTTTACTTCTTACGTTCAATAACATAATTAACCATTAAGATAAGACTGTCCTTATATTCTGAATATTGAAAATCTTTAAGCAATTCAAGTGCTTCTTGCTGAAATTGAACCATTTTACTTTCTGCGTAAGTTAATCCGTTTTTGTCTTTTACAAATTGGATTACTTCTTTTACTCGTTTTTTGTCTTTGTTGTGATTTTTAATAGAATTGATGCACCAACTTTTTTCTTTGCTTGAACAATTGTTTAAAGCATATATTAAAGGTAGCGTCATTTTTTGTTCTTTGATGTCAATTCCTGTTGGTTTACCAATGGCTTCGTCTGTATAATCAAATAAATCGTCTTTAATTTGAAATGCCATTCCGATGAGTTCACCAAATTTTCGCATTTTTTCTACTAAAATTTCATCTTCTGAAACTGATTTTGCACCAAGTGCGCAGCATGCAGCAATAAGTGTAGCTGTTTTTTGTCGGATGATTTCGTAGTAGATTTCTTCATCTATGTCTAATCGTCTTGCTTTTTCTATTTGAAGTAATTCGCCTTCGCTCATTTCGCGAACGGCAACTGAAATTATTCTTAGTAAATCAAAATCGCCATTGTCTATAGAAAGTAACAATCCTTTCGAAAGTAGAAAATCGCCAACAAGAACTGCAATTTTATTTTTCCAAAGTGCATTTATTGAGAAGAAACCTCTTCTACGATTACTGTCATCTACAACGTCGTCGTGAACCAAAGTTGCGGTGTGAATAAGTTCAATAACACTTGCGCCACGATAGGTTCTTTCATTAACTATACCGTTGGAAATCATTTTGGCAGTTAGAAAAACAAACATTGGTCGCATTTGTTTTCCTTTTCTGTTTACAATATAATAGGTTATTCGATTTAGCAAAGCCACTTTGGAAGTCATCGATTCGTAGAACTTTTTCTCGAAAAGTTCCATTTCTTTGTTAATTGGCTGTTTTATTTGTGCAGTGATGTTCATTGTTGCTACAAAAATAGGGATTTTGTAGATAGAAATGATGTTGTTATTATAAACTTAACTTTAGTTGAAATGGTATGTTTTTTAGCCCTGATGGGAATGGAAATCCTTTCTTGTCTTGAACTTGTTTCAAGATCTTGAAACAAGTTCAAGACAAGAAAGATTGGAATGACAGCAGGAAAATGGTTTATTGAAAATGCCCAAGCCATTTGCTACTTATGAAGAATTTTATGCTTCTTTATTGGCAAGTTGACCGCAAGCTGCATCAATGTCTTTGCCTCGACTTCTTCTTACTTTGACTACGATTCCAACTTTTTGCAATTCGGAAATGTATAGATTTACTGCTTCTGGTGATGCTTGTTGAAATTCGCCGTCGTCAATTGGATTGTATTCTATTAAATTGACTTTGCACGGAACGTATTTACAGAATTTTACCAATGCTGCGACGGCTTCTTTATTGTCATTGATGCCTTTCCAGACAACATATTCGTAGGAAACCTTGCTTTTGGTTTTGCTGTACCAATATTCTAACGATTCGCGCAAATCTTTAAGTGGAAAATTGGACGAAAAAGGCATGATTTTGGCTCGAACTTCGTCTATTGCTGAGTGAAGTGATACTGCTAATTTGAATTTTACATCGTCGTCTGCCATTTTTTTAATCATTTTTGGTATTCCAGATGTGGACACCATAATTCTTTTTGGTGACATTCCCAATCCTTCGTTGGATGTAATCATATCGATGGCTTTGATTACGTTATTGTAGTTCATTAACGGTTCGCCCATTCCCATAAAAACAATGTTTGAAAGTGGACGATTGTGATACAATTTACTTTCGTTGTCTATGGCTAGAACTTGGTCGTAGATTTCGCCTGGCTCTAGATTTCGCATTCTTTTTAGCCGTGCTGTTGCGCAAAAATTACAATCTAAACTGCAACCAACTTGGCTTGAAACGCAAGCTGTAGTTCTTGTATTTGTTGGAATTAAAACACTTTCTACTACCAAACCATCGTGCAAACGAACTGCGTTTTTTACTGTTCCATCTTCGCTTCGTTGCATTGTGTCGACATTGATGTGATTGATTACAAAATTGGCTTCTAGCATTGTGCGTGTTTCTTTGGATACATTGGTCATATCTTCAAAAGAATGTGCGCCTTTACTCCACAACCATTCGTAAACTTGATTTCCACGAAAGGATTTGTCGCCATTGGAAACAAAAAATTCTCGAAGTTGCGTTTTAGAAATGGCTCTGATGTCTTTTTTCTCAATCATTGTGCAAATTTAGTTTAATTTGTTGATTTGGTTATTTGTAATTTTGTAATTTTGTTTACTAATATTTATTATTATGGATATTCAAATTCAAAAATTAGAATTAATAGAATGGTTAGTTTCAATAAATGATAAAAAAATTATTGATTCTTTAACTAAATTTAAAAATACTGAAAATACTGAAGCGAAAGAAATATTAACTGTGAGTCAAAAAAAAGCAATTGATAAAGCATTGTTTCAAGTTGAAAATAAAGAAACTATTTCACATGATTTAGTAATGGAAGAAACTAAAAAAAGATATCCTAATTATTTTCAAAAATGAAAATAGAATGGACACTTCTTGCAAAGAAAGATTATTGGCAAAATATTGAATATTTAGAGCGTGAATGGAATGAAAAAGTCGTAGAAAATTTTATTTTTAAAGTAGACGAAACTATAAACTTATTGTCTCATAATAATGTAACATTTGTTAAAAGTGATTATAAAGATGTTTATAAATTTGTAATTATAAAACAAGTTTGACTGTTTTACTATATAGATTCTGATGTATTATATTTACTACGCTTTTGGAATAATTATCAAGATCTAGAAAATTTTAAATTACAATAAATAAAACTGAATTATGGGAATTTCTGAATTAAAAAATAAGATACATCAACAAATTGAGAATTCTGATGAAAAGATATTGATTCAGATTGCTAAATTATTGGAAACAAATGCAATTATATCTTATGATTTGCATGGCAATGCATTAAATCTAGAGCAATATAATAATCTAATTGACAAAGGAATAGAAGATATTAAAAACGGTAATTTTATTTCTCAAGAAGATTTAGAGAAAGAAATTCAAAGTTGGTATAATGTCTAATTATAAAATTGTATGGTCTTCAAGTGCAATTCAAGATTTAAAAAATATTAAAAATAATATTTCCATAAATAGATTAACACAAATAGTCAATTCTCCTAAGAAAATAATTTTTGCAGAACAATATCAAATCGATGAATACAGAAATGATTGCAGAAGAATATTTGTTGAAAATTATAAAATTTTATATCAGACTAAAAATAATAGAATTGATATTATCAGAATATTTAATTCTAAACACAATCCAGTAAATAGCAAATAATAAAATGCACTTCATATCTCAAGAATTAGAACTTTACGTAGAAAATCATTCGCAAGAAGAACCAGAATTGTTGGTTCAATTGTTTAAAGAAACGCATCAAAAAATTCTGCAACCTAGAATGTTAAGTGGTCATTTTCAAGGAAGAGTTTTAAGCATGTTATCTAAAATTATAAATCCGAAAAGTATTTTAGAAATTGGAACTTACACTGGTTACGCAGCTTTATGCTTGGCAGAAGGTTTGCAAAAAGATGGAACGTTAGATACTATTGATGTTAAAGAAGAATTGGTTTCAATTCAACAAAAATATTTTGATTTATCACCTTGGAAAAACCAAATTACGGCTCATCTTGGTGGCGCTTTAGAAATTATTCCGACATTAAATAAAAAATACGACTTAGTTTTTATTGATGCTGATAAAGAAAATTACATTAATTATTTTAATTTAATTGTGCCAATAATGAATAAAGGTGGTATTATTTTATCTGATAATGTGCTTTGGAGTGGCAAAGTTCTTGAAGAATTAAACCCAAAAGATACTAGTACAAAAATTCTCTTAGAATACAATAAAATTGTAAATGAAGATAAAAGAGTAGAAACAGTTTTATTACCAATTCGAGATGGGTTATCGGTTTCTAGGGTTTTGTAGAACTTAAATACTTGTTTGATTTAGTGAAAACCGATCAATTAAATATCCATAAAACTTATAAAATAAAAATCCAAAAGTTCCTCCATAAAGATAACCTATAATAATATCTATTGGAAAATGTAATCCTAAGTAAATTCTGCTGTAAGCAAATATCAACGGAAATGAAAATAATATAAAAGCATATTTGTAATATTTTCTAAAAGTTAAAAATACAAATACTGTTGTAGCCATTGAACTTGTTGCATGTCCAGAGAAAAAACTAAAAGAATCACTTTGAATTACAACTCGTATTAAATTTTTAATTTGTAAATCATTACAAGGTCGTAATCGTTGTATTGTGTTTTTAAAAAAATTAGCGCTTTGATCACAAATTAAAATTAGCAATGCAATTAAAAATATATAAATAGTTAAATTTTTCCAACCAATTTTTTTGTACAATAAAAAGAAAACCAACAAAAATAATGGTGTCCAATTTATTTGTTTTGTTATAATTAACCAAAATCCATCAAATGTTGGTGAACCCAAATTATTAAGAAATATAAATAATTGTTTATCTAAATCAATAATTTTTTCAAGCATTATTTTTGTCTTTTAATTGGTCCTGTTAAATCTTCAAAATCTTGTTTTATTTCTTCAATAGGATTTTTTGTAACGTCTTCAGAATTTTGTAAAACACTACTTTTAATACTTTCTACTTCATTAGTAAAATTACTAGTAATTTGTTTAAATGAAGTATCAATTCCATTATCGAAGGCACTTTTTTGAATTTCGCCTTTAATATCGTTTGATGCATTTTTAATTTGAGCCATAACTTTGGCAAATGTTCTTGCAGCTTCAGGAATTTTATCTGTTCCAAAAAGCATTAATGCAACAATAATTATGAATACTAATTCACCGCCACCAATTCCAAACATTTTACTTTTATTTTTTTATTAATTTCTTTGCAACAAAGATAAGTATGTTTAAATAATTTATTTTTTATTCAAATTTAGATTTTACTTCCGCTTTTGGCCAAGTATTATTTGTAACATCAATATCGGCAGTTTCTTGTTTAGAATCCAATTCAATTTTAGTTACTACTTTATCTGTTGCAAATGTTCTGCTTACTTCTTTATCGTTCATTCTCCATATTTGAGCTGGAAATTTATGCGATTCTTTAGTTCCATCTTCAAATGTTAAATCTACAAGAATTGGCATTACTAATCCTCCAGGTTTATCAAAAGTTACTTGATAAAAATATTTAGGTTCTTTTAATTTTGCTCTTTCTTCTGCTGTAAATTTTTCATTTATATAATCGTCAAGCGCTTTATAATCTGATATTTTAAATGGTTTGTTCAACTCTGATTTAAAATCTTCACTTCCATCGGCAATCATGTAAACCATTGGCGCGTTTCCAGAATCTCTTCTTCGTCTAGTTTTTAAAAATTCGGTAACTTCTTTAGATGGTTCGTTGCTAACGAAATATTTTTTTACCTCTTTAATTCCAATATCATTATAGTCTGTAGAGTAAAACCAACCTCTCCAAAACCAGTCTAAATCTACCGCAGATGCATCTTCCATAGTTCTAAAAAAGTCTTCTGGTGTTGGATGTTTAAATTTCCAACGATTGGCATAGGTTTTAAAAGCATAATCAAATAATTCGTGTCCCATTACAGTTTCACGAAGAATATTTAATGCTGTTGCAGGTTTACCGTATGCATTGTTTCCAAACTGACGAATACTTTCAGAATTAGACATAATAGGTTCTAATCCTTTTTGATCGCCACTCATGTAAGGAATAATATTTTTAGCTGGACCACGACGTGTTGGAAAATTAGGATCAAATGATTGTTCTGCTAAATATTCTAAAAAAGAATTTAATCCTTCGTCCATCCAAGTCCATTGACGTTCGTCAGAATTTATTATCATAGGAAAGAAATTGTGTCCAACTTCGTGACAAATTACGCCAAGCATTCCGTATTTAGTTTGATCTGTATACTTTCCTGTTTCGTCTGGTCTTCCATAATTCCAGCAAATCATTGGATATTCCATTCCTTGATCTTTAGCATTTATAGAAATTGCTTTTGGATAAGGATAATCAAATGTATATTGAGAATAACTTTTTAATGTGTGGGCAACAATTCTTGTAGAATATTCTTCCCACAACGGATTTCCTTCTTTTGGATATAACGAAATTGCCATTGCCGTTTTACTTCCAACTTTTACTGCCATTGCATCATAAATGAATTTTCTAGAAGTTGAAATTCCAAAATCTCTAACATTTTCTGCTTTAAATTTCCAAGTTTTTTTCTTGTCAGAAAACATTTTTTCTGCTGCTTCGGCTTCGGCTTGAGTTACAATTATTACTGGTTTGTCAAATGTTTTTTCTGCAAGCGCATAACGTGCCAATTGTGCAGGCGTGAAAACTTCGCTTCTGTTTAACAAAGTTCCTGTTGCTTCTAAAATATGATCTGCAGGAACGGTAATGTTTACTTCATAATTTCCAAAGGGTAAAGCAAATTCTCCTGAACCCCAAAACTGCATATTCTGCCAACCTTCAACATCATTATAAACTGCCATTCTTGGATAAAATTGAGCCAAAACATAAAGATTATTTCCATCTTTGTCAAAATGTTCGTATCCAGAACGACCACCATCAAGCAGATAATTATTGATGTTGTACCACCATTTTATTGAGAAAATAAATTTTTCTCCTTTTTTAAGTGGTTTTGGCAACTCAATTCGCATCATTGTTTGATTTACCGTATACGGAATGGCCTTTCCCAATGCATCTTTTACATATTCTAAATTAAATCCTCCATCAAAATCTTCTTCAAGATATTTTCTAGAAAAACCTTGTACTCCGCTTGCCGGATCGGTTTTATTACTTTCTATTAATGGCGAAAGTGATTTTCTAGATTGCTGATTTTGATCTAATTGCATCCAAATATAATCTAATGATTCTTTGGCGTTATTAGTATAAGTTACCGTTTCGTTTCCGTAAAGTTTTGTGTTTTTATCGTCCAGCTCAATGTCTATTTTATAGTCGGCTTGTTGCTGATAATATTCTGGTCCAGGTGCGCCAGATGCAGTTCTATACATATTTGGTGTTGCCAACAAATCGTACATTTGTTTAAATTTATCAGAGTTTTTTTCGCTTGACTGAATAACTTTGGGAGTTTCTTGAGCAAAAATTCCAACAGAAAATAATAAATAACCGAACTTTAAAAAAGAAAAAGATAACTTCATAACCTATAAATTGTTTAAGCTATAAAAGTATAGTTTATTTTATCAAAGAAATAGGTTTGATTTTATTTTAACATTCCTTTATAATTTTCAGATGTTAAAAGTAAACTTTGCTTTTCACCTTTAATATTGGCTTGAATTACATTTTGTTGTTCGTCATTTATTTCTAACAATGCATTATTTTCAATACTAAGATTATCAATTTTAGAAATTTCTTTAGAATTAAAATAGCATACTAATATTGTTGTTTCTACTTCTTTACTCAAATAATTTATTGGTTTAGAAACACCATTTACCTTTATTTTAAATTTTTCAGATAAATATTTTTTCATCAATACAACATCTTCTGGAGTTTCTTTGTCTGTTCCTATAAATGTTTGTTTATTAAATTTTTTTTCTAATGCTGTATTTAAATCATCAATAAAAATTCTAGAAGTTATTTCTAACATTTTCTTTTTAGGAACATAATTTATTTGATAAATAGAAACATAAAATTTATGGAAACTACTAGAGGTTAAAGCAATAAACAAAATAAAAATTAAAGTAATGTTAAGTGTTTTCTTCATTTTTCAAATGTACTAATTCTATTATATCTGATTTATATTTTACGAAATTCTTCACTCTTTTTTATTAAATACTCAATTAACAACACTTCGTTTTCATATTTTAATAATTTATTTTCAGAAACTTCATTTGTATCTGCAAAATTTAAAAACAAAGGTATTTCTTCATTTTTTAATTTCAACGTTTGTGAAAAAAAATGATAGGTAAACTTTTCCTTTACAACATCTGCAAAGATTAAAAATGTTCTTTTATTATACGATTTATCTTTTTTAGGTTTTGGTTTAAAAATAGCATTAAATAATATTTTGCCAATGGTTACAAAATTTATTCCATCTAATGATTTATCAACGTTTCCGTTTACACTATTTACAGGTTTTGTAGTAGATGAAATTTCATAATCTCTTGGTTCTAATTTTTCTCCTTTTAAAAGTGGCACATCTATGGTTTTTATTTTTTTACTATCAGATGCTAAATCTCCAGTTAATTTTATTGGTTTAATTATTACTTCATCTAAAACATTTACTGAAACATCTAATTTTATTTTTAAAACTTCAAATCCAAAATCGCTTTCTTCTACAATTAATCTTACAGTATCAAAAGCAACACTAGAAATAACTAAAGTATCTTTGGCTTTTGCATAAATAGAAAACTTACCAAAATCGTCAGTAATTGCAACAATATTAGAACTAATATTGGTAATTGTAACTCGTTCTACCGCCAAAGTATCTGAAACTATTTTTCCTCTAAAAATTTGTCTTGGAACAAATTGAGAAAATAAAAAACACGGAAAAAGCAATAGTAAAAGTAATTTCATAAGTTATTTTTTACTAATTATTTCATTATATTTTACTGCCAAATCAACTAAAATAAAAGTTGCCATAGTTTTATTTTTATCTTTTATAGTTGCAACAAATTTTTCGTCTTCAACAATATAATACTTGAATCCTTTTACATATTCTGATGGAATTTTTAATGTTTCTGTATAATAATTATCTTCAAATAAATTGTCTAACTTATCCAGAAATAGCTCTTTTCTTTCTATAATTAGTTCTTTTTTAAGCAGTGCAGTTCTGCCCGAAATTTTATTTATAATTGCGTCAACATCTAATCCACCACCAACAATTTTTATTAAATCAATTGCTTTAAAATCGCCTGCTGCTCTTAGTTTTCTTTCTGCTGGAGTATATCTTTTAACATTTTTAGAAATTATTCCGAGAGAAATTGCATTTATATTTTTGTATTCATTGATTCTAACTTCATCAAGTTCACGAATTAAAGATTCCATTTTTACTAGAAATAATGTTTTTTCAAAATCGTCTTTGCTTAATGCAATTTTAATTCCTTTAAATTGTACTGCCGAAAAAAGTAACGTATCGCCAACGCTTGCATTAATTGAGAAAAAACCGTTTTTTAAGCTAGCTGTAGAATTATCTGTTTTTAAATTTACAATATAAATGCCTTCCAAATCTGAATAATTTGCAACAATTTTACCATTTAATACTGCGGTTTTAGTTTCTTGAGCATTCAAAAAATTAGTTAGTAACAAGAAAAATAAAATTATTCTAAAATTGTTCAAAGTAATTGGGTTGTAAATAATTGCTTGCGTAAAAGTATTTTATTGTATTCCAAAAAATTAGCCAATGTAATTGTAAATTTGTGTTAATTATTAATTTGTAAGTTTGTAACATAAAATTTATATTTATGAAAAACCTATTCATAGCAAGCACTTCAACAATTTTTGGTGGCGAATATTTAGATTATTTATTACCCCAATTGCAACTTCATTTTAAAGGTTGTAAAACAATTTTATTTATTCCTTATGCAAGTCCAGGCGGAATTTCGCATACTGATTATACATTTAAAGTTAATCTTGCTTTTGCAAAAATTAATAAAAAAGTGATTGGTTTGCACGAGTTTGAAAATCCAATTGAAGCTTTAAAAAATGCAGAAGCAATTTTTACTGGTGGCGGAAATACATTTTTGTTGGTACATCAATTGTATAAAAATAAAGTGATGCACGTTTTACAACAAGTTATAGAAAATGGAACTCCATATTTAGGTTGTAGTGCTGGAAGTAATATTACAGGAATTTCTATGCAAAACACTAATGATATGCCAATTATTTATCCTGAAAGTTTTAAAACTTTGGCAGCAATTCCGTTTAATTTAAATCCACATTATTTGGATGCCGATTTGCAAAGCAAACATATGGGAGAAACTCGTGAAACTAGAATTAAAGAATTTCATGCCTTTAATAATGAACCAGTTTTAGGATTACGTGAAGGAAGTTGGCTAGAAGTAAAAGGTGAAAAAATAATTTTAAAAGGAACTTTAACGGCAAGATTATTTAAGCAAAAAGAAATTCCAATAGAAATTGAAAGTGGAACTGATTTAAATACAGTTATTTAAAATAAAAAACCTCAAATTTTCATTTGAGGTTTTAAGAGCGAAAGACGAGGCTCGAACTCGCGACAACCAGCTTGGAAGGCTGGAGCTCTACCAGCTGAGCTACTTTCGCATAATCTAATAATTATAAAATAATCATTAATTATTGGTGAGTGCAAAGATAACATTACTTTCAAAATTTGCAAACTTTTTTTAAAAAATTTTACGTAGATAATATTTTACAAAAACATAATGACCTAATTGTTTTATTATTAAATTGTTATCACTTTCTTTGTATCAGAAAATAATATGGAAACAATTAAAGAAATAGGTTTTAACGACGTAATTTCTGTTAGACACGCAGTTTTAAGACAAGGAAAACCTGTAGAAAGTTGTACTTTTGTTGGCGATGATTTGCAAACTACAACTCATTTTGGGGTAATAATTAATGAAAAAATAGTTGCTATTATTTCTTTATTTCTAAATAATAATAGTAATTTTAATGTTGTTATTCAATATCAAATTAGAGGAATGGCAGTAGTACAAGAATTTCAAAAACAAGGTTTTGGAGCTTTACTTGTAAAACATTCTGAAGCATTTATTTTAAATAAAAAAGTAAATTTTATTTGGTTTAATGCAAGAGAAAATGCAGTTGAATTTTATAAAAAATTAGGTTACAGAATAGTTGGAAATTCATTTACAATACCAGAAGTTGGTTTGCATTATTTAATGAAAAAAGAAATTGGTTAAACGCCTATGAATAAACTTTACTTTATTTTAATACTTATTTCAATAACAAGTTGCTCAAGAAAATCTAACGATGAATCTTCTGCAAGTGCCTCTTTTATTGACGGTTTTGAACTGTTTCCTTCTGCTATTATTAAAATTGATTCTACATTAATTAATAATTTCAATAATGAAGATTTAAAATTATTTTACAAACATTTTAATAATGAAACCGTTTGGACGTCTGAAACTAAAAGAAAATATGTTTTAGAAGAATTACTAAATGCAGACAAAGAAGGTTTAGAAAGTAAAGATTATCAATATTCTATATTACAATCTTACGAAAATGATTATTCTAAACTTGCCGATTCTAGCTTGGTAAATTATGATTTATTGCTAACAAAAAACCTTCAACTTTACACTAATCATGTCGGAAAAGGAAAGTTAAAAGCAAGTGATGTATACAATGATTGGGATTTAAAAGAAAACATTGTAGATGTAAATTCATTATTATTTGACGCAATTGAACATGATAATTTAAAAATTACAATAGAAAAAACGAAGCCAAATCATATAATTTATAAAAAATTGAAACTGGCATTGCAACAACTTGTGCTTTATCCAAAAGATTCTATTGACTATATTGTTCTTGGAAAAGATAAAATTTTACCCAATAAAAAATACAAAATTGTGTACACCATTAAAAGACGATTAATGTATTGGAACGATTTAAAACATCAAGATACATTAACTGGAATTTACGATGCTGAAACCCAGCAAGCAATGAAAGTTTTTCAAGCAAGACATGGATTAAATCCAGATGCAATTATAGGAAAAGCAACAATTGAAGCTTTAAATTACACAAAAAACCATAGAATTGAACAAGTAATTGCCAATTTAGAACGTTGGCGTTGGTTTAAACACGATTTTGGAAAAAATTATTTATTAATAAATATTCCAGATTATTCTATTGTTGCTGTAAAAGATACTGATACAATGCAAGCTCAAAGAATTGTAGTTGGTAAAGAATCTAGAAGAACTCCAATTTTAGAATCTAAAATTTCTAATATTAATTTAAACCCAAATTGGACTGTTCCTCCAACAATATTAAAAGAAGATATTTTTCCAGATGCTATTAAAAACAAAGGTGCTTTTAGAAAAAAAGGTTTGGTGATTATGAATTATAAAAACCAAGAAATTAATCCGTATTCTTGGAAAATAGCAGATGCAAAAAAATACAAATACGTACAAAAACCTAGTAGAAACAATTCATTAGGATCAATGAAAATAAATTTTCCTAACAAACATTCTGTTTATTTACACGATACCAATCACAGAGATTATTTTAATTTTACGTTTAGATCGTTAAGTTCTGGTTGTGTTAGATTAGAGAAACCTTTAGAAATGGCTTCCTATTTAATAAATGACGAAGAAAAATGGGATTTACAAACCATAAAAGACACAACTGATATTAATTATTATATCAAATTAAAAAAAGATAAAGAATTAAAATTAGCGCAAAAAAACGCAAAATTGCTAGCAAAGAATCCAGAATTAGTAATTGCCAAAAAAGTATTTGCAAGACCAGAATTAAAAACAATTGTTATACCTATTAATGAAGAAATTTTAATTCATCAATTGTATTGGACAGCTTGGATGACCAATGGAAAACTTCAATTTAGAGAAGATATTTATTGTTCAGATCATCAATTATATGCAATGCTAAGAAATTAACTTAGATTTACTAGTATAATTTTTAGAAGGATGATAAATAAATAAACACGATTTATTTTTAATTTTGTTTATAATTTTAGCACTTAATTCTACTGGCAATGCAGGACAACCTTGACTTCTACCTAACCTACTGTGGTTTTTTATAAAATCTGTAGAAACATAATTTGCACCGTGAATTACTATTGCTCTTTTTCGTGCCTTATCATTAATTCCACTTTCTAAACCATCAAGTTTTAATGAAGTTCCGTGCGAACCGTTATAAACTTCTGCAGTAGCAAAAAATCCTAAAGAACTTTTATACGATTCTTCTTCGTTAGAAAAACTAGTAGCATATTCTTCACCAGAATTTTTTCCGTGGGCAACAAGAGAATGATACAAAATTTTATTTTCTTCTAAATCTATAACCCACAATCGTTTAGAGTTAGAACTTAAACTAAAATCTACAATTGTCATTAAATCACTATTAATTTTTCCAGAATCTTTTAAACGATAAAATCCTTCAAGAGCTTGAGAAAAACTTTCTAACTTGGGCAAAACAAAATTGTTTGCATCCAAAGAATTATATACAATTTCAACACTTTTTGTAGTGCTTTCAAAAACAAAATTCTTTGGATTAGAATCTTTTAGATTTGGGGCAAAAGACATTAATGCAAACAATAAAACATAGACTAATTTATTATATTTCATATAAAATAGGTTAATTAATGGTAAATTTGGGATGACAAATGTAGGGAAGATAATTTATTTAAAATGTAAATTTTTGATAAATTTATCGTTTAAATGTAAATTTTAACGTTATTGTACATCTTTTAAGAAATAATATATTATTTTTCTTACTTAAAATCAATTAATTTTATGATAAACTTATCATAATTAAGAAAACTAATACAAATGATTACTTTTATATGATAAAATAAATATCTTTGCTCAATCAATCAAAAACCTTATGAATAAGTTACGCTTTTTACTATTTTTCAGTTTTCTATTTGTGATTAGTTTATCATTTTCTCAAAAGAAAACCTTAACAACACAATTCACAAAAGAGAAAATTATAATTGATGGAAAATTTGACGAAGAAATTTGGAAAATAACCAATATTGCCACTGATTTCTTTATGCTAGAACCAGATAATGGTAAACCAGCAAGTAAAGAAAGACAAACAGAAGTAAAAGTTGTATATGATAATTCGGCAATTTATGTTGCTGCAACTATGTATGACGAAGATCCAACAAAGCAACGAAAAGAACTTACACAAAGAGATAATTTTGTTACAGCAGAACATTTTGGAGTTCAATTAAATGGATATAATGATGGACAACAAGAATTTAGATTTTTTGTAAGTTCTGCTGGAGTTCAAATAGATATTTTATATACAGAAGCAACTGGTGAAGATTTTTCTTATAATGCAATTTGGGACAGTAATGTTAAAATAACAGATAAAGGTTGGACTGTAGAAATGAAAATTCCTTATGCAGCATTACGATTTTCATCTGAAAAAACGCAAACTTGGGGTTTAAATTTTTATAGAGAGTTTCAACGAGACAGACAAAAATATTCTTGGAGTTTAATTGATAATAAAATTAGTAACGAAGCTATACAAGCTGGTGTTCTAGAAGGAATTGAAAACATAGAAACTCCAACAAGATTGTTTTTAATTCCGTATTCGTCATTTTATTTAAATGCTAAGGAAGGTGTAAAAACCAAAGGCGAACTAAAAGGTGGATTGGATATTAAATATGGTATAAATGATGCCTTTACACTTGATGCTATTCTAGTTCCAGATTTTGGTCAAACTGCATTTGATAATGTAGAACTTAATCTTGGTCCATTTGAACAACAATTTAATGAAAACAGACCATTTTTTACAGAAGGAACAGAACTTTTTAGTAAAGGCGATCTATTTTATTCTAGAAGAATTGGCGGAAGTCCATCTACATTTGCAGCGATAACTGACGATGAAACTTATATAGAAAATCCATCTAAAGTTAACTTATTAAATGCCTTAAAAATTTCTGGAAGAACTAAAAACGGATTGGGTGTTGGTGTTTTAAATGCAATTACTGACAATACCTATGCACAAATTCAAAATACAATTACAGGTGAAGCTAGAAAAGAATTAATTGAACCATTGGCCAATTATAATGTATTCGTGCTAGACCAACGTTTTAGAAAAAACTCTTCTGTATCATTTATTAATACAAATGTTACTAGAAATGGAGAATATAGAGACGGAAATGTTACCGCAGCTTTATTTGACTTGAACACTAAAAAAAATACATTTAATCTTTCTGGAGATTATAAATATAGCGTTGTTAATGATTTAGGTATTGATAAAAATAAAACTGGTTACAATGCAACATTAAATTTTTCTGAAAGAAGTGGAAAAATTAGATATGGAGTTGGTGGAGAATATTTTTCTAGGAATTTTGATAAAAACGATTTAGGTATTTTGTTTCAAACGCACTATCATAGTTTCTATGCCAATGCAAGTTATAGAATTTTAAATCCAACTAAAAATTTTAACTCTTTTGGAGTATTTATAAATACTTATTCTGAATTTGATAATTTAACAGGAAGAATTCAAGGAGCAAATTTAAACGCACAATGCAACTTTTCTACTAAGAAATTTGATTTTTTTAATTTTGGAATTAATAGTAGACCTGTTGACACTTACGATTTTTATGAACCAAGAACAGATGGAGAAACAAAATTTTTTACTATTCCTAAAAGTATAAATTCATTTATATATTTTTCTTCTAATTATGCAAGACGATTTGCAATTGATATTAATCCTTCTTTCGGCTTTATAAATGAAAAAAACAGAGTAAATTATGGATTTTATGTTGGTCCAAGATATAGAATATCTGATAAAGTTGCAATAAACTATGATTTTAGATTTAACAGACAAAATAATAATGTAGGTTATATAACTACAACAAATACTGACGAAATTATTTTTGCAAGACGAAACAGAATTACATACACTAACCAATTTACAGGAAAGTATACGGTTAATAATAATATGAATTTTAATTTTACAATTCGTCACTATTGGAGTTACGCCATAAATAATCAATTTTTAACCTTGCAAGATGATGGTTCTGTAATTAATAACACTTCTTATACTACTAATAGAAATTCTAATTTTAATACTTGGAATATGGATTTGTCTTATTCTTGGTGGTTTGCTCCAGGAAGTCAAATTTCTGTTTTATATAGAAATAATTCAGCAATTTTTGAAAGAGAATTTGAAAGAGATATTTCTACAAATTTTAAAAATTCATTAAATCACGATAACTTAGATCATATTTTTTCTATAAGCGTTCGCTATTTTATAGATTATAATTCATTAAAAAGTAAAAAATAATTGAAATTTTAAAACTGTCCGATTGTAACTAATCGGATTTTTTTTATACATAAATCACACATTAAAATATATTTCACTTTTAAATAAAGTATATTTGTTTTAAATAAATTTTAAGATGAAAAAGAAAGTAATTTTAATGATTCTTGATGGTTGGGGAAAATCGCCAGATCCAAAAGTTTCTGCAATAGACAATGCCAACATTCCATTTATTAACAGTTTATATACTAAATATTCTAACGCTCAACTTCGCACTGATGGTTTAAACGTAGGTTTACCAGAAGGTCAAATGGGAAACAGTGAAGTTGGACACATGAATCTTGGAGCAGGAAGAATTGTGTATCAAGATTTAGCAAGAATAAATCTAGCCGTACAATTTGACACTTTAAAAACCGAACAACCTTTAATAAATGCTTTTCAATATGCTAAAGCAAATAATAAAAAGGTACATTTTTTAGGACTTTTGTCCAATGGTGGTGTTCATTCTCATACTTCGCATTTATATTCTTTACTTGATGCCGCATCAGAATATGGATTAGAAAAAGTATATGTTCATGCATTTACTGATGGACGCGATGTTGATCCAAAATCTGGAATAAATTACCTTCAAGAATTACAGAATCATTTATCAAAATCTAAAGCAAAATTAGCTTCTGTTATTGGACGATATTATGCAATGGACAGAGACAAACGTTGGGAAAGAGTAAAACTTGCTTACGATTTATTGGTAAACGGAAATGGTAAACATTGTTCAAATATAGCAGAAGAAATTCAGTTGAGTTATGATACTATTGTAACTGACGAATTTATAAATCCTGTATTGATGGTTGATGAAAATAAGCTACCAATTGCAACAATTGAAGAAGATGATGTTGTAGTGTTTTTTAATTTTAGAACCGATAGAGGAAGAGAATTAACAGAGGCATTATCTCAAAAAGATTTTCACGAATTTAATATGCACAAACTTAATTTGTATTACGTTACAATGACCAATTATGATGATACTTATAAAAATGTTCACGTAATTTATGATAAAGACAATCTTACAGAAACACTTGGCGAAGTATTAGAAAAACACCATAAAAAACAAATAAGAATAGCTGAAACAGAAAAATATCCACATGTAACATTCTTCTTTTCTGGCGGAAGAGAAATTCCGTTTACAGGTGAAACTAGAATTTTAAGAAATTCTCCCAAAATTGCAACTTACGATTTACAACCAGAAATGAGTGCGTTTGATCTTACAGATGCTTTAATTCCAGAATTACAAAAAGCAGAAGTTGATTTTGTATGTTTAAATTTTGCCAATGGCGATATGGTTGGTCATACTGGAATTATGGAAGCCGCAATAAAAGCTTGCGAAGCAGTTGATGCATGTGTAAAACAAGTTGTAGAAACTGCTTTGGCAAATAATTATACCACAATTATAATTGCCGATCATGGAAATTGTGAAACAATGATAAATCCTGATGGAAGTCCAAATACTGCTCATACAACAAATCCAGTTCCAATAATTTTGGTTGATAACGAACCAATTATTATTCACAATGGCGTTCTTGGCGATATTGCACCAACAATTCTTGAACTTATGGGAATTGAAAAACCTCTTGTTATGACTGGGAAATCGTTGTTGTAAATAGTTAAAATAATTTTTAAACTATTAAGAAAATTAAGAGTTGTAATTCTTAATGAAACTTAATATCGTAATAGTTTTTAAAAAAGTAACCATTTCAATTTTTTAAACCATTAAAGTATCAAGAAAATTAAGAGTTGTAATTCTTAATGAAACTTAATATCGTAATGGTTTTT
>NZ_JAYUPK010000085.1:0-19932 GCF_043760115.1 Flavobacterium sp. | reverse complement strand
AAACAAGTTCAAGACAAGAAAGATTGGAATGAAAGCAGGAAAATGGATTGATGCAATGCGCAAGCCATTCGCTTCAAAATATTGATATTCTTTTAGCATTAATATTGATTTGTAGCCAATAAAACCAACGTGCAAGCAACTTCATACTTAATTTTATTTAATTCTAGAAGTTGATAAAACTCTGGATTTTCGGTTCCTGGATTAAATAGTACTCGCTTTGGTTGCGTTTCTACAATGTAGTTGTAATAATCGCGTTGGCGCGCAGGATTTAAATATAATGTTACGGTGTGAATGTTTGCGAGCGGAATATTTTTAGTTCTAATAGAAATGCCTGCAACTTCGCCTTGATTTTGACCAATTGCTAGTACAGAATGTCCTTTTTCTACAAGTGCGGTTATGGCTTTAAAAGCATATCTGTCTGGCTTTGTTGAAGCACCAAGCACTAAAGTTTTTTTATTTTTCATAAATGTTGAAGTTATTTTTTAGAGGTCATTTATGGTATCGCTCTATTTGAAATTTGTTTTCAACAAATTAGTTTTTGTTGCAATTTCGTAGCACAAAAATAAGGAATTTTGTGGATTTATAGGTTGTATTTTAACATTACGTTGTTTTTAAGTTTAACTTTACCAGTATAACTTGCATTAATTTTACACAAAAAAATGGAATTATTTATTTATTTGTTTGCCTCATTATTTTCAGTTTTAAACCCAATTGGAACTGTACCAATTTTTGTTGGACTTACTCAAGATTATAACAAAGCCGAACGAGCAAAAGTGGCACTTTGGACTGCAATTGACGTATTTTTAATTTTAATTATTTCGTATTTTGTTGGTCAATATGTGCTTTCATTTTTTGGAATTACAATTAATGCACTTCGCATTGCTGGTGGAATTATTATAGCCAATTCTGGTTTTTCATTGCTTAATAAAAAGTTTAATAAATCGCGTGGTGTAAATAAAGAAGTTGAAGTTGATGCACAAAAACGTAATGAAATTGCTTTAACTCCTCTTGCAATTCCTATGCTTGCTGGTCCAGGATCGATATCGTTATTGATTGCTTATTATCAAGATCATCACAGTACAAAAGATATTATAATTTCTTGTGTTGCCATTTTATTTATAGCGATTTCAATATTTTTAGTTTTGAGAAGTGCTCATTATTTATCTAGAATATTAGGTTCGTCTGGAATTGTTGCAATTTCTAGAATTGTTGGTTTCTTGACAATTGCTATTGGAATTCAATATATTATTAGTTCTGTTTTAAGTATTATTAGAGGAATTTAACTTCTGTTGAATTGATTTATTGCTTAAATTTAAAAAAAATATAGTTATGAGAATTCTTTTAACTGGTGCAAATGGTTATGTTGGACGTAGATTATTACCCGAACTTTTATCGCAAGGTCATCAAGTTGTGTGCTGTGTTCGTGACCAAAATCGGCTTGGACTTGACAAAGCGATGCTTGAAGCAGTAACAGTTTGGGAAGTAGATTTTCTTGACGAATTGAACTTAGATGCTTTACCAATGCATATTGATGTTGCTTATTATTTAATTCATTCGATGACTTCATCTACATCAGATTTTGATACAATGGAATCTAAAGCAGCTGAGCATTTTAACGTTTATATGAATAAAATTGGCGTAAAACAAGTTGTTTATTTAAGCGGAATTGTAAACGACGATCATCTTTCTAAACATTTACAATCTAGAAAAAATGTTGAAGATATTTTATATTTAGGTAATTTTAAAACTACTGTTTTACGAGCAGGAATTATAGTTGGTTCTGGTAGTTCGTCATTTGAAATTATTAGAGATTTGTGCGAGAAATTACCAGTAATGATTACGCCAAAATGGGTTTTAACTAAGTGTCAACCTATTGCAATTAGAGATGTAATTCAGTATTTAACTGGAGTTTTACTGCGAGAAGATTGTTATAACGAATCGTTTGATATTGGCGGACCAAATGTTATAACCTACAAAGAAATGATGTTGTTGTATGCCAAAACAAGAAAGGTAAAACTTTGGATTTATACAATTCCTGTTATGACACCAAAATTATCTTCTTATTGGTTGTATTTTGTAACTTCAACTTCTTATAAATTGGCAATTAACTTAGTAAATAGTATGAAGATGGAAGTAGTTTGCAAGGACAATCGACTTCAAAAAATGTTAAGTATCAAACCAATAACTTATGTTGATGCAATAAAACTAGCTTTCATAAAAATTGAACAAAACTTAGTTGTTTCTAGCTGGAAAGATAGTTTGAGTAGCGGAAGATTTGGTCATGATTTTTCAGAATTTATTCAGATTCCGAAATTTGGATGTTTAAAAGACCATCAATCTAGAAAAGTTGTTGATGTTGAACGTGCTTTGGATAATATTTGGTCAATTGGTGGTGACAGAGGTTGGTATTATGGAAATTGGATGTGGAAAACTAGAGGATTTCTTGATAAATTAGTTGGTGGTGTTGGCACAAGAAGAGGAAGAACACATCCTAAACATTTAGATAATGGTGATGCTTTAGATTTTTGGCGTGTACTTTTAGCCAATAAAGAAGAAAAAAGATTATTGCTTTTTGCAGAGATGAAATTACCTGGTGAAGCATGGCTAGAATTTAGAATTGACGAAGATAATGTGTTGCACCAAATTGCTACTTTTAGACCAAAAGGTTTGTTGGGAAGATTGTATTGGTATTCGTTAGTGCCATTTCATTTTTTTATTTTTGGCGGAATGATTGATAATATTTTGAAATCGGAACCGATAAAATAAAGGTACGAGGTTTGATATACGAGGTAACAAGTTTGGAAGATGAAAGATGGAAGATAGAAGATTATAAATTCCAAGTTTCAAATCCCAAATTCCAAATAAATTCCAATTTTTAAAATTTAAAAAATCAAACTAACTAGCAGTAAAGTTTGAAATTTGAAAAATTGTTGTTTGAGATTTATTTGGGATTTGGGAATTGAGTTTTGGAATTTTCTAAAACGATTTGGAAGTTAACTTTTTGGAAGTTTCAAATTACTATTGTATGATTTAAAAATTTCAGTACTTTTGAATGCTAACCAATTTACAAAATGAAAAAAATTATAACTTTAGTAGTAACATCTATTTTAATTATAAGTTGCAAATCTAGTTCTAGTAGTATTTCTAAAAGTGAAAGTAACTTTAATGAATTGTTAACCATAATGAAAGGTAATTATTCATCTGAAAAACATTCTAAAAGAGATACAACTTATTTTAATATTTCACTAAGAATGGTTCCTATTTGGAAAGAAAAAGGTAATTATCTATATGTTGAGCAAGCTATGTTTAGCAAACAAGATAAACCTTATAGAGTAAGAATTTATAAAGTTTCTCAGATAAATGAAAACGAGTTTATAAGTGAAATTCATACTATAAAAAACGAAAAAGATTGGATTGGAAAATGGAAAACTCCAGAAGCATTTGACAATTTATCTGAAAATGAAATTGACAAAAAAGAAGGTTGTGGCGTAGTTTTAAAACGAATAGGAAAAAATAATTTTTCTGGCTCAACTGGAAATAAAACATGCCCAAGTGAACTTCGTGGAGCAAGTTATGCTTCGTCAATTGTTACAGTCACACCAAATTCTATTGTGTCTTGGGATCAAGGTTATGATAAAAATGATAAGCAGGTTTGGGGTGCAGAAAAAGGTGGTTATGAGTTTTTGAAATACTAATCTAAGTGGAAGAATTTAAATGACAAATTCCAAAAATCAAATTCCAAATTCCAAATAAATTCTAAATTTTTAATTTCTAAAATTCAAACTATTTGTTCTAAAGTTTGAAAATTGAAGTTTATTATTTGAGATTTTTTTGGAATTTGGAATTTGCTTTTTGCTTTTTACCTTTCAGGTTTATTAGTTTTTAGGAAGAAAAATTTCTGCCATCATACATCTTGCGCTTCCGCCACCACATGCTTCAATTGTGTCTAAGCTTGAACTTAAAATTGTAATGTGTTCTTCTAATTGTGCAATTTGCTTTTTAGTTAGACTTTTATGGGCAGAAGCACTCATTATTAAATAACGTCTTTCATCTGAACCTTGCAATTCTAGCATATTTCCTGCAAAATTATTCATTTGGTCTTCTGTGATTAGTATAATTTCTTTTTCATCAGATTTTAGACTGTCAAGAACCATTTTTCGCTCTTTTTTATCATCAATACAATCGGCGCAAATTACTGCAAAACTATCACCAATGCACATCATTACGTTGGTATGATAAATTAGTTTTCGTTCGCCGTTCACCGTTTGAAATGCTTCAAAAATTATGGGATTTAAATCGAAATCTTCGCAAAATTCTATAAACAATTCTTCGTCTGCTCTTGGAGAAAGTGCACAATATGCTTTTCCGTTTTCTCTGTCAAGAACTATACTTCCTGTACCTTCAAGATAAAAACCATCTTCTTCGGCAGCAGTATAATCCATTATTCCTTCGTTTATTTCAAATCCGTTTTCTTCTAGAATATCAAGAATGTCTTCTCTTCTTTCTGCACGACGGTTTTCGGCAAACATTGGATATAAAACTACATCACCATTTTCGTGAAAAGAGATCCAATTGTTAGGAAAAATTGAATCTGGTGTGTCTGGATTTAATGTATCGTTTACAACATTTACATCTACTCCAATCATTTTTAATTTGTTTACAAACGTATCAAATTCTTCTTGCGCTTTGGCATTAACAGTTTCTGGAGTTAATCCGTCAAGGACTTTTTGGTAATAATTGTTTACCGCAGTTTGCTCGTTCATTCTAAACGCAACTGGACGAATCATTAAGATGGAATTGGTTGTTTGGTTCATTTTTTTAGTTGTGGGTTTTGGGTTGTGAGTTATGTGTTTTTAATTATTTATCAATTTAAAAATAAAGTTAAATTACAAAATAAGTTTTTGGTTATGTGTGTGTTCAAAATTAAAATTGAATTAATTTTTCCAATTCTCTTCTACATATTTTATAAAATTAAATATTTTTCCTCCTAAACCTTCATAATTGTTTATTAAATCTTCTATATTTTCAAAAACATTAGGATACAATTTTGAAATTTTTTCTAAATGAGCAATAGTTTCTAAGCAACTTGAATGCGAATAAACTAAAAACTTTATAAAATCAGCTTTATATCTTCTTCTACCATATCCTTCAACTATATTTGAAACTACAGAATCTGAAGATCTTCTTATTTGACTTCCAAGTTCGTATAATTCGTGTTTGGGTAATTTTAATGATGATGGATGCACAATATAAAACAACTCTAATCCAATTTTATATACATCTAAATCTTTATAACTTTTCATCAAAAAATAATATTTTTTATTTACAATCTAATTAAACTCATAACCCACAACGCATAACTCATAACCACTTCACTTCTTCGCAATGATTGTTAATAATATAAGTAATCAAATAATCTGAGTTAGATTTTTCAAAGAAAATATACCAAGTTGTTCTAGAATTTGTTTTGTAGAAAATATAATTTATTCCTAAATTTTTAATTTCAGTTGGAGTTTTTTTACTAGGAAAATCTTTAATGTTTTCTTTAATGAAATAATAAATATCCGAAACATAGAATTCTGCACTATCAATAAATCCAAAATATTCTTTTCTATATAAAATTTCAACTAAATCGTCAAGATAACTAGTTGCTTCATCTGAAAAAAATATTTTTATTTCTTCCAATAGCTTCTAATTTTTTCAATAGATTTTTGTCTAGCTTCTTCTAATGGAATTCCTTTTTTAAATTCTTCTTCAAAATTAAAAGTAGCATTTCGTTTTATGCTTGCAATTTCCATTAAAATTTTTTTGTCTTCCAGTTGCGAAATCCAATCAATAATATCTTTTTTAAAAGTTGTAGTTTCCATTTTTAAACTATTTTAATATCAAATATAGTAATTATTTGGGTTCAAAATAAAATTAATCTCTAATCAAAGGTAAAGTTGAACATCTTAATAATCCTTCTTGTTTTGCAATCTCGGCATACGGAATTTCTTCAACAATAAAATCATTTTCACGCAACCAATTGTTTAATCTTGTAAAGTTTTTTTCAGAAACCACAACATTTTCATCAATTGAAAAAACATTAGAATTCATACTATACATTTCATCTCGCGTTATATGAAAAAGATTTTCTTTGCCAAATAATTTTACCAAATACACATAATCTGCTTCTTCACGAAAACCACTTTTGTAGATAATTCCCTTATTTTTTCCAACTGGTTGAAAACAACAATCTAAATGTAATGCATTGTCTCTAGCTTCAATTTTAGATTTTACTAGGTCAAATTCTTTTACAATTTTATGAGGAAATAAATTTCTAATATATTCCACTCCAGCCATGTTTGTTCTAGCAGTGATATAATCTTTATAATCTGAACCTTTATAAGTTCCTATAAAAATATAATTGTTCCACAACATTACATCGCCACCTTCAATATGAACTTCTTCTGGCGGACGAACCACTTTAGCAGGATTTATTTGGTCAAGAACGTATTGAATGGCATCTAATTCACGTTCTCTATCAGGAAGAATGTTGGCTTTTATAAAAATATCATCAATAACAAAACCTATATCTCTTGTGAATATTTGATTGTAATTTTCTATCATTTCTGGACGAAAAACTTTTACTTTATATTTTTCAAATACTGTATTAAAAGCTTCCATTTCTAGAATCATATCTTCTTCAATTGGATAAGTTCCTGCAAGAATATGTTCTAGCGATTTTGGATCATAAGCTTCGTCTGCAGTTGGTGTAACACCATTATTTACTGCTGAACCTAGCACAACTGCTCGTAGCCGTGAAGATTCGTTTTTTACATTTAATTGTAGCATAAAATTACTTTTGGCTTTGGACAAAGATAAAAAAGCTTCTCGATTATGAGAAGCTTTTGCTTAAAAGTATTTAAAATAATTTAGTTTTTAATTATTGTTTTAGTTGTTATATTATTGTTATTATTAATTCGTAAAAAATAAGTTCCTGCTTCATAACTTGATAAATCTAATTCATAATTTGACAAATCATTTATCACTTTTTCTACAACTTTTTGTCCTAACATATTGTAAACCGCCAAACTTGTCTCACCTACAAAATTTTTAAAATCGATTGAGAAAATACCAGTTGAAGGATTAGGAAAAATTGTTATAGAATTAATAATTTCATTATCGTTTGACATAACTTTACCTTGTCCATTTCCTTGGTCTGACTTTAATCTAGTTATATAATTAACAGTTAACTCGTCAGTATTATAACGATTAAAATAACCTGTAGCTATAATTTTACCATCAGAGAGTATTGTTGTAGAACATAAATAACCTGTTACTGTTGGTGATGGTGGGTTTTGAAAAGTAAAATTATTTCCTGAAGGAGAAAAACTTAAATCTCTTGCACCGTTGGCTTTACTTATTTTAAGAAGATTTGAACTATTTCCTAATATACTTCCATTGTATGATGTAAAATTACCACCTATATATAAATTTAATAAATCGCCTGGTATAGTTGTAATGTCATTAACTGAATTTAATAATGAAACATTTATACCAGAACTAGAAAAAGAGGTGTCTATTGCACCATCATTTACACCATTATTTAAAAGTTTTACAATACCGCTAACATTTGAGGTGTTATATTTAGTAAAAGTTCCCACAACGTAAATAGAACTACCATCTATTAAAATTTTATTTATAAATTTTCCAGTACTTGGTATAAAACCAGGATTATTGAATCTCAAACCACCACCATTAAAAGTTCCATCGATAGTACCATTTGCATTAAGTCTAGCAATACCATTAACAACTGTTCCGTTATAAGATGTAAACCTACCTGCAATTATCATTCTATTATCTGTACCTGGATATTTTGCTACAGCATATATCGCATTATTAGCACCTGTTCCAGGAATAAAAGTTGCAACAGCTGAACCGCTTGTTGTTAAGCATGAAATTCCTTTTGCAAATCCACCAACAATAATTAAATTACCATCACTCCTTTTTTTAATATCGAATACATCGGCAGTGTAAGAACCATTAAAAGCTAATAATGAACCAGTAGAATTTAGCTTTACTATTCTATTTTTTAATAATCCATTATAATTTGTAAAAGCACCTCCTAAATAAATATCAGTACCATCAACAAATACCGTATTTATAGCATTGTTTGCGCCGACTCCTGTATTAAAGGAAGATGTATCAAGATAAAGATTACTATTTAACTTTGCAATTTTATTTCTTGATAATCCATTATACTGAGTAAAATCTCCTGTAATAATTATATCATTAACACCATACAAATTAGAAGTTCTAATGATATTATTAGCTCTTATACCTTGACTAATATTTGAAATTGTTAATGAAACAATACCAGTAGAGCAATTTAATGAATTTCCAACTTCACAAATTGTATACGAAGTTGAGTATTGGCCCGGTAATAAACCAGATGCAATAGTAACTATTCCAGTACTTGAATTTATTGAAATTGCATTAGTGTTAATAGGTGTAAGTATTATTTGAGACATTGATAGAGGTACAAGTAAATTACAATTAAATCTGTCATTAAATATTACTTCTTTAGCTAATTGATTTAAAACTCCTGAAGTATCTGCTGTAATAAAATCTGTAAAAGCTTTCAGTTCATTAACGGTTATTGTTATAATTGATGTTAAAGAACAATTTTTATTTGCAACACATTTTTGACATAATCTATATTGTAAATTATATATACCTGCTGGTGTTCCTTGAGCAACTCTTATAGTTCCATTAGGGTTTATTGAAATTCCAGTATTCTGAGTGCTAACAAGTCCAATAGTTAAATTACTTAAACTTGGATTTAATACTCCACCAAAAGTATCATTACTTTGAATAGTATAAGTACTTGATGTTCCTGGAGAAATACAAATATTAATATCATCATTAGTAACTATTAGTTGTTGTGGACTTGGATTTATAATTATTGTTATAGTAGCAACGTTACTTGCTTCACCACATCCACTTACCGATTGTAATTGGTAATAAATTACAAAAGTACCGTATTGATCAGGTAATGAACTTACAATACCATTATTGTTTATAGAAAATACACCCGAAGTAAATGGTGCAACTTGAGTAATTGTATAACCATTTAATGGTACAGGAATTGCATTTCCATTCAAAGTATCATTAGTTAAAATTGAAGGCGTAATAGTAGTTGGACAATTTAAGGTAAATGTGTCGTTTGTAGCAATTAAACTTGGAGAATTTCCATTCTTAAGTCTTACTAGAGAATTAACCGCAATATTACCTACTGGTGCAGATTGTCTAATCCAATTATGAAAACCACCACTTGCATAAATAAAATTACCACCAATATTAGATATACTAATATGATTTATAAAATCATCACTAATTTCAGAAACAAAACAATTGTCTAAATTTCCATTGGATAAAATTCTACTTATGCTATATGAAGTATTACTAACTTTTCTTGTAAATAAAACCTTTCCATCTGGTTGCATTTTAACATTTCCTCCTTTAATTATATTTAAAGAAATGTTATTAATCGATAAATCATTAGAATTGAATGAAGTTAAAGGCAAATTTGTACCATCAGCATTAATTTTAGTATAATTGTTGGTAGCAACATTATTAAATTGGGTAAAGTCACCCATTAAAAAAATCTTATTGTTTGAATCTATTTCCACACTTGTTATCTGCGAACCTATAATTCCGTTACCAATATTGGCGTTAAATGTAGTATCAAGTGTTCCATTACTACTAATTTTCATAATTCCATTAAAATTTAACGTTTTTTGTCCAGTAGCTATTATGCTTCCATCACTTAAAAACTCTATATCAGTAATTGTGCTATCTAAATTTGGAGAATTATTAAAAAATGTTGTATCAACAATTCCTAAACTATTAAATTTAATAATTTTAGTAAATAAAACCGGTGGTTCTATAACATTAGGATCTGAGAAATCAAATTTCTCCATTGCTACATAAACATTATTTGATGAATCAACAATTACGGAGAAACTACTACAAATTGAATACCAACTTAATAATCCATTAAAATTGAAGCTTGGATAATCTGGTGGAGCTTGTGGAGGATTGCTACTACCATTTATATTTGTAACAAGACCTAACGTACTATTCAACATTATCATACCTAAATTTCTTCTAAATGTGGAGCTCGGTGGTTGTGTTTGTTGACCATTATATAAATCATAATATCCACAAGCAATAACGTTTCCATTTGGCATAGAAGACATTGAATATATTTGACCACCAAGAGAACCATTATTATTTATTACATAATCAAAATATCCATATATGGGAATTGTTGAATTTGTTCCACTAATTAAAGCAATTTGTTTTAAAGTATTAGAGCTATTATTAAAATTGCCAGCAACTAAAATCTTTCCATTAGATAAAGGAATTGAACTTGTAATTCTTCCTTGACCTATTGATCCTGCTGTAGGATGAATAACATTTTGAATTGTTAATGCTTGTGTATTAGAATAAGCATTGTCATGATTTCCGTCTTGTTGTGACCATGAGAATTTCGAAAAAATAACAACAAACAGAATTAAAAAAAGATTTTTTGTTTTCATAATTTATAAATTTTTAAGATTATTCTCTAAAATTATAAAAATAATTGTAAGAAAATATATTTTTAATGTTAAATTTTTTAACTTATTTAGAATATGTTGGTTTTGAACGAGAATTTGTAGTGTATCATTGAGAATTTGAAAAAAATTTATAGTTTAAATAAATTTAGAATTACATTGAAAAATTGTTACACTAAATCCTGATTATAAAGAACATAAAAAAATATTATTAAAAAAAATAAGAAATATTTTAATAAAATTAGTATTTTTGCCACATAACCCCAAGTTATGCAAGAAACTAGAACCAAAATTAATTCTCTTTTAGAGGAATCTTATGCTGTAAGGATTAATAACCTTAAAAAAAGTATTTCGTTAACGAATATTGCATTATCGCTGTGTGTTAAATCTTCTTTAAACGATTTAAAAGCAAAATCACTCTCGCAACTTTCTTTGTATTACATGATTACTGGTAAGTATGATGAATCTTATAATTTGTCTCAAAAATGCATAACCCTATTTGAAAAACTCAAAGATGAAAAAGGTATTGCCGATGCTAAATACAATATGGCAGGTTTTTATTACAGAACCAATAATTTTCAATTGGGTGTAGTGTTTTTAATTGATGCATTAATTATTTACAAAAAACATAATGATTATCACAATATTTCTAGATGCGAAAAATCGTTAGGAACAGTATACGGATTTTGTGGAGATGATGATAAAGCCACAATATCTCATAAAAATGCAATAAAAGCTGCCAAAACAATAAACGATTTAAATCTTGAATCTAATGCTTACAATAATCTTTCTGGAATTTATATTAAAAATAATCAAGTAGATTTAGCATTAGAGATAATTGAAAAATCTATTGCAATTAAAGAAAAAACCGAAGATACAAGAGGTTTAGCGTTTGCAATTTATGGAAGAGCAAAAGTTAACTTATTTCAAAAAAAATATGATAAGGCAGAGAAAGATTTTCTAGAATCTATAGATATTCATACTAAAATGGGTGAACTTCTTGGTTTAGCAATGGGTTATAATAAGTTAGCAAAATTATACTTTGAAACTAACAAAATTGATTTGGCTAAAAAAACTGTTACTAAAGGATTAGAAATATGTTACCTTTTTAATATTTCATTAATTAAAATTAAGTCACTTTACCTATTATATTCCATTTTTAAATTTGAAAATAATGAAGAACAAGCGCTTAGACATCTTGAATTGTATTTAACTGAAAAAGAAAGTATATTTAATGCACAAAATTTTAAAATTATAGAGAATTATGATTTACTTGTTAGAATGCAAACCATGCAAAAAGAAGCAGAGCATCAGCAAGAAAAAACTATATTGATTACAAAAAGTACCAAAATAGAACAAGCGGCAAGAGTTAGACAAGAATTTCTTTCTACAATGAGTCACGAAATTAGAACTCCACTTAATGCCGTAACTACTATTGCTACAATGCTAAGTGAAAACTCTCATATTGAAGATAAAACACTAATTGATTCACTTAAATTTTCGTCTCATCATTTAATGCAAATTATTAATGATATTTTAGATTTTACTAAACTTGATTTAGGCAAAATGAGTTTGGATTTTCAGCCAGTAATTTTTAAGACATATCTAGAAAATTTTTGGAAAACCTATCAATTTCAAGCTAAAGAAAATGGCATTGATTTTAAATTAAATCTTGATGAAAATCTTTATAACTGTTATAGTATTGATGCAACAAAGATTACGCAAATTCTAGGAAACTTAGTGACTAATGCTATAAAATTTACAGACAAAGGAAATGTTATATTAGATGTTAAAATTATACAACAATCCAACGAATTTGATTTAGTTTCATTTAAAGTTTCCGATACAGGAATTGGAATTGAAAAAGAAAATCTTGAACAAATTTTTGAAAGCTTTTCACAATTAAAAAATGGAATTAACAGAAAAAAAGATGGCGCAGGATTAGGATTATCAATTTGTAAAAAAATTATTGAACTTCATGATAGTGAAATTAAAATAGAAAGTGTTTTTGGCAAAGGTTCTGTTTTTTCGTTTGACTTAAAACTAAATAAAGTACAAATTGTAAAGCAAGTAAATCAAGAAAAATTAATTGAAGACATTTCTGGAACAAAAATACTTTTGGCAGAAGACAATGCTATAAACGCAATGATTGCCAAAAAATTATTATCAAAATGGGGAATTGAAACTGACCACGCTGTAAATGGTTTAATAGCTACAGAAAAAGCTACTCTTTCAAAGTATGATTTTATTTTAATGGACATTCACATGCCGATTTTAGATGGTTATCAGGCAGCAAAAAACATTAGAACTCTCGAAAACTTAAATAAAGAAACTCCAATATTTGGTCTTACTGCTGATATTTCTGCGAAAGATAATGAAGAGTACAATCACTTTTTTAATGATTTCTTTTTAAAACCATTAGAAATTGAAAAATTAAAAGCAGCATTAGTATTTAAATAAAATATGCTTCAATTTCTTGAAGCATATTTCTAATTATTATCGTTTTTCCTTTGCAACAAAATCTCGTAATGGATAACCCATATATATTTGTCTTGGTCTTCCAATTGGTTCTTTATTTTCGCGCATTTCTTTCCATTGTGCAATCCAACCTGGAAGTCTTCCTATTGCAAAAAGTACTGTAAACATATCGGTAGGAATGCCTAGTGCACGATAAATTATACCTGAATAAAAATCGACATTTGGATATAATTTTCTAGAAACAAAATATTCATCTACTAATGCAGATTCTTCAAGTTTCTTAGCAATAGCAAGAATTGGATCGTTTACACCAAGTTCTCTTAAAACCTCATCGGCAGCTTTTTTAATAATTTTGGCTCTTGGATCAAAATTTTTGTAAACTCTATGACCAAATCCCATTAAACGAAACGGATCTTCTTTATCTTTAGCTTTCGCCAAATATTTATCGGCATCGCCACCATTTTTTTGAATTTCTTCTAGCATTTCTAAAACTGCTTGGTTTGCTCCACCATGCAATGGACCCCAAAGTGCAGAAACTCCAGCTGATATTGAAGCAAATAATCCTGCGTGAGAAGAACCAACCATTCTTACAGTTGATGTAGAACAGTTTTGTTCATGATCTGCGTGAAGAATAAATAATTTATCTAATGCATTTATTACAGTTGGATTAGCCTTGTAAGGTGACGTTGGTAATTGAAACATTAAATGCAAGAAATTTTCAACGTAACCTTTTGTATTATCATAATAATTTAATGGAAATCCAGATGATTTTCTAAATGTCCAAGTAGCAAGAACTAAAAATTTACCCATTGTTTTACAAATGGCTTCATACATTTCTACTTCATTCTCTACATTTACAACTTTTGGATTAAAAGCAGTTAATGCTGATGTTAACGAAGATAAAACTCCCATTGGATGAGCAGTTTTAGGAAAACCATCAATAATGTTTTTCATTTCTTCGTTTACCAAAGTGTATTTTCTTATGTCTGTTTCAAATTGTGCTAATTGTGTTTTAGATGGTAATTCTCCAAAAATAACTAAATAAGAAACTTCAAGAAAATCTGCTTTATCCGCCAAATCTTCTATAGAATATCCTCTGTAACGAAGAATTCCTTCTTCGCCATCTAGAAACGTTATTTTACTCGTACACGAACCCGAATTTTTGTAACCTGGATCCATTGTAATAGCTCCAGTTATATCTCTTAATTTGTTAATATCAATAGCAGTCTCATTTTCAGTTCCTTCTATTAAAGGAAACTCATATTTCTTGCCATCAAATTCTAATATTGCAGTTTTTGACATAATATAAATTGGTAATTAAATCTTCTAAATTAATAATTTAACAAATCTAACAAATTCTAAAGGAAATAAAAAACAAATAATATAACGTTTTCGTTAATTTTATTATAAAGTTGAAAATATTGTACATAAAAAAAGACTCTCAAAACTAATTGAGAATCTTTTCAAACTTAAACTAAACTTATTATTCTTTTATTATCTTTTCTACTTTAATACCTTTTTCTGTTGTAATTTTTACAAAATAAATTCCGTTAGATTTCTCTGAAATATCAAGTAAAGCTGTGTTACTATTTTGTAAATTAGTTTGTAATAATCTACCTTGAACATCAAATAATTCTACAGATTGTATTGCAAAATCTCCGTTAACATTTATAATAGAATTAGTTGGGTTTGGATAAATTTTAATTGATCTGTCAACATTGTTTTCAGTTACACCTAATGCTTGAATTACAGTAGCTTCTGTAGGAGTTGTAATTGGCGCTGCATAATCAAAGAAAATTTGAGCATTATTGCTTATTGTAGTCCCTGGAGCTATGTTGTTTAATGTTCTTATTTTTAATAAAATTCCACCATGTCCACCTGGAGGACTTATCGCTGCGTTGTTAAAAAAATAATCTACTTGATTGTCAACAATTTTTATATCTAATGGATGTGATGTTTTTAAAATTTGAATAGAATTCATATCAAATATTGCACTATCAAAAGTATTTTTTACTACTACATTATTAACAACAGCTGTTCCTGAATTTTCAAAATTAATAACATAATGTAAGTATTCACCAATTAATGATCCGTCTAAAGAGTTACCTTCTAAACACTTAATATTATTGGGTGTGTAGGTTTGTACTATTTGATCATAAGAAAAAGTATTATCTGCAATTGTGGTTGCTAATTCTAATGAAGTATTTTCTACAATATTTACACTAAGATTGGCAGTTTGTCCTATGGTATAGAAACTTGTTGCAGTAGTTGGATTAAAATTTAAAGTAACTTCAAAGCTTCTTGTTTCTAATGGTAATAAATTAGTAAATAAATTTCTAACTTGTGATGTTGTAATAATTGGAGCAGTTGCTGTTGAATTTAAATAAGAAATTTTAGAATTATCAAAATTAAAATCTATAAATCCATCAACTTTTTTAGATCCTTTATTTTTATATACTATTTCATAAGTAGCATTTTGCCCTGGTAAAGCTGGTGTAATTGGCGCAACAACAACTTCTAAATCTGGCACTTGACTTGCTAAATTGGCATATAATACAAAATCATTATTGTTAATTACATTAGACAAATCATTTGTTATTGAAGGTGTATTTAAAAAAGCATCATTATTTTCTAATCCACGAGATAAAGTATAATTTCCTGTAGTTGCTGTAGTATATACTTGATACAATCCATCATTATCAGAAATTGTTTGAATTACTTGTGAACCAACTGTGCAAATTACTTTTACATACGATTTATAATCTATACCTACTTCTAATGCGTTATCATAAGATATTGTTCCACTTATTATACTATAATTTCCGCCTGGAGTTATTGTACATAAAGAATTTACCTGATAAGTTACGCCTGTAGATAATGCAACAACTTGACTTTCATCTGCACAAATATATTGAAGTCCACTATTACCGCCTCCTGTTAAAATAATATTTTCATTTTGACCATTTTTGGCAAATATTGTAGCTAAATTATTATTACTACAATTAATAGTTTGTAAACTCGTACAAGTTGAAACATCTATGGTGGTTAACGAATTACCCTTACAATTTAAAGTAACTAATGCTGAACAGCCAGCCACATTTAATGATGTTAGAGTATTTTGAAAACTATTTAAATTTGTTAAATGTATCATTCCAGAAACATCTATACTATCTATAGAGTTATTAGTACATTTTAAATCAATTAAATTTGTAAAAAATTTAATACCATTAATATTGGACATTATATTTGAATTTGTAATATCAATATAATATACAAGTAATGCTTCTGCTTCAGAAATTTCACTATCGCCATTAGTATTTATTGCAATTGAAACTCCAGCTGCATTTTTAGCAATAGTATTTGCAGTACTGGCTTGTAATAATTTTGCTTTAAAAGCTGGATCTGTAAAAACTATATCGGCTGCATTGGCAACACCAGAAAATAGTAAGATTAAGTAGAGTAATTTTTTCATCATGATTAGGTTTGGGGTTTGTAAATTGGGACTTTATTTATTAATTTAAATTTAATTGTCTTGTTAAAATAAGTTGTATTTGTTCTCTTTTTCGTTGTGATATTGGTAATTGCACGTCATCTCTCATTAATACAAATCCGCCATCTTTTTTTATATACGATTTAACATATGCCAAATTAATTAAGTGCGATTGATGTATTCTTGCAAAACCATGTTCTGTTAACATTTCTTCATATTCTTTTAAAGTTTTAGATATTAAAATAGGTTTTCTATTTTTTACATAAAACTTGGTATAATTATCATCACTTTCGCAACGCATAATGTCTACAATGTCTAATAAATGAATTCCATCAGAATTAGATAATGCTATTCGTTTAAAATTGTCAACTTTTTTACGAATATTTTCTAGTAATAAATCTATATGAGAATAATCATCATCTTTTTCAAGAATCGTTCTAATTTTAGCAATTACTTTCTCTAAATCGTCTGGTGAAACTGGTTTCAATAAAAAATCTAAAGCACTAAATCTAAATGCTTTAATTGCATATTGCTCATAAGCTGTAATAAATACAATATGAGAAGTAATTTTTCCATTCATTTCTGAAAGCTTTTCAAGCATATCAAAACCCGTGCCATCATTCATTTGAATGTCTAAAAAAACTACTTGTGGTTTTAGGTTATTTATTACAGCTATTCCAGTTGCAACACTTTCTCCTTCTCCAATTATATTAATATCTGGAGCATAAAGAGCCAGTAGACCTTTCATTCCGTTTCTTAAGTTAACATCGTCATCTATTATTACTGCGGTAATCATTTTATTTATTTATTTATGATTTTGAATATTGTAATGGTAAAACAAGAGTTACTTTAGTTCCTAAAATTTCTCCATCTTCATTCATTTCTTCTAATTTTACATTGGCTCTTTGTGTAGTAGATGTTTCCATCATTTCTAAACGTTTATTAGTAATGTTCAACGCCATTGATTTATGCATTGTAACCAATTGTTTTTTAGATTCTTTAGATTTATCTATTCCAATTCCGTTATCTTTAATTATACAAATTAAACTTTCGTCATTTATAGAAAAATCTACAGTTATACTACCATTTTTTACAGTAGTATTTAAACCATGAATTATAGAATTTTCTACAAAAGGTTGAAGTAATAATGGCGGTAATGCTACATCATCATCTATATCTTGCGCTTTATTGATAGAAAAATCAAATTTATTATTAAACCTAAGTTGTTCCAACTCTAGATAGTTTTGTAAACTTTCTATTTCTTTATCAATTGGAATTAGTGTTTCTTTAGAATATTCTAATGTTAATCGCATTAATTTAGAAAATTTGGCTAAATATTTTATAGCGGCATCGGTACTATTTTGAACAATAAAACTAGAAATAGAACCTAAGCAATTAAAAATAAAATGCGGATTCATTTGCAAGTGTAATGCCTTTTGCTCGTAAACTGCCAATTCTTTTTCTAGTGTTAAACGTTTTCTTAATTGACGTCTTTTGTAAATTAAAAATGCAATTCCAGATACAGATGATAAAAATAAAACCCCAACAAAAATTTTAATCTTTTCAGATCTTTTTTGTGCTTCAATGTATATTTCTTTCTTTTCTTGTTCTGCTTTTTGAAGTATTTGTTTTCTATCAAATTCAAAATTTAATTCCGCTTTAATACTGTTTTTTGCAATTTCAGTATTTGTAATACTATCTTTAAACTTTGTATACAATTTATAATGTTTTAAAGCTTCTGTAGTATTATTTAATTTTTCATAAATGGTACTTAAATCTTTTTCAGAATCTTGAACTCTGTATAATGCACCAATTTCTTTACCCAATTGTAAAGATTTGTTGATATTGGTAATAGATAAATTATATTTATTTTGTTTTAGATAAATTGATCCTAAAGTAGCATAAGTGTCTGCGCTTCCAAATTTATCTTCTATACTTTCAAATATTTTTAATGCTTTAGTAAGATATTCTATGGCAAGTTTTTCATCGTTTCTTTCAAAGTAAAAAGTTCCATAATTATTGTACAATTCTCCCAAACCTCTTGGATTTGGAAATTTTACAAAATAATATTCTGACATTTTATAGTATTCTAATGCTTTAGAATTATTTTTTAGATAAAAATAACACAACCCAATATTAGTAGTGGTAATACCAATACTTTTATCATTTTTTTCTTTTTGAATTTTTAAAGCTTTTTCATAATAAACCAAAGCTTTTCTATATTTTCCTTGTGTATTATAAATAACACCTATATTATTGTTTATTTTTAATATTTTTTCAGTAGAATTGGTTTCTTCAAAAATCTTTAATGCTTTAAAATTATTTTGTAAAGCTTTTAAATAATCGCCTTGTTCTGTAAAAATAAAACCAATACTTCCATAAGCTCTTGCTAAACCGTTTTTTAAATCAATTTGATTTTTTAACGTTTTAATTTTTAATTCACTTTCAAAAATTGTTTGTTCTTTTAAAAAATTATCTAAACCAGTTTCATAATTTCCTAAAATAACATTTGCATTACCAATATGATGGTAAGCGTTGCCTTCTTCTATTTTAAAATTATTTTTTTGAGACAATTGCAATGCTTTAGATGCATAGTCAATCATCTCTTTCGGATTTATAATTTTGTATTCGTCGGCAATTTGATTTAGAAGTTGCGTTATTTTAATCTCGCTCTTAGAAGTTTTGAGTAACGAATTCAAACTATCAATTGCTTTGTTTTGCGCATTGGCAAACAAAGAAATTAATAGAAAAGCACATATCACTAATTTTGAATTCATCATAAGATTTAGGGATTGTAAAAATAGAAATTACTTTAACATAATAAAGTTACATCGAGAATTCGATGGTGTAAAATGAGAATTCGACGACAAACAACACTAATGTGTAAGAAATATTTTATATTTATTTTCTAATAAAAATAAAAAAACCTTAAAGTCATCAAACTTTAAGGTTAAAATTTTAAAAAAATATTCTTTACTCTTTCACAATTTGTTCTACTTTCACTCCATCATCGGATGTGATTTTTAAGAAATATATTCCGTTAGATTGATTAGAAATATCAATTATTTCATTAGTTACATTTACAAGTTTTGTTTGTAAAATTCTACCTTGAACATCATATAATTCTATTGATTTTAAATTAGAATTTGCTTTAATATTTACAATAGAATTTGCAGGATTTGGATAAACCGAAATTGAATTGTCTTTTTCAAAACTTGAATTATTTAACGATTGAAAAGTTGTATTGGCCATTCCTGTATCAATTGGAAAATTATAATCAAAGAAAATATCGGCACGTTTAGAAACAATATCGCCAGTAACTAAATTATTTTTAGAACGAACTTTGAGTAAAACATTTCCGTG
>NZ_JAYUPK010000084.1:0-19940 GCF_043760115.1 Flavobacterium sp. | reverse complement strand
TTCAATTCATTTTGATTAGTAATTGAAATGCAACCTTCTTGATGAACTAATGCTGTGGCTTCGGCAAAATGGGAATAGTTTGGACCAATAACAATAGGAACACCAAAAGTTGCTGGTTCTAAAATATTATGAACACCAGGATTTCCAAATCCGCCACCAACATAAGCAATGTCTGCATAGCTGTAAATTTTGGTTAGAATTCCGATAGTATCAATTATGAAAACGTTGGCATTTGGTAAAATCGTTGCATGCAACGATTCTACGACGTCTGAAAATAAAATGGTTTTTTTGGTAATTTGGGATTTTAAATTTGCAATTTGTTCTGATTTTATATTGTGTGGCGCGATAATAAATTTTAAATTATTTGATGAATTATTGATGTAGTATATCAATAAATTTTCATCTTTTGGCCACGAACTTCCAATTACAATTGTGGTTTTGTTGTCTTTGAATTGTTCGATGAAATCCAATGAATTATCTCTTTCTAAAATAGAAATTACTCTGTCAAAACGAGTGTCGCCAGAAATTTTTACATTATTAAAGTTGATACTTTGAAGTAGTTTTTTAGAACTTTCATTTTGTACAAAAAAGTAGTCAAATGTTTTTAGAGCATTTCTATAAAAACCACCATACCATTTAAAAAACGCTTGATTCTCTCTAAAAATCCCTGAAATTAAATAGGTTTTAATGTTTAGATTTTTAAGTTCGTTAAGGTAATTTGGCCAAAACTCATATTTAATAAAAAAGACTATTTCTGGATGAACTATTTTTAGAAATTTTTTAACATTACTTTTTGTGTCTAATGGAAGATAAACAGTAACGTTGGCAACTGTATTGTTCTTTCGAACTTCATAACCTGAAGGCGAAAAGAAGGTTATAATAATTTTATGATTGGGATATTGAATTTTAATTTTTTCTATAACTGGCAAACCTTGCTCGTATTCGCCCAAAGAAGCTGCGTGAAACCAAATAGTTTTATCACTTGATGTAATTTTAGATTTTAAAATTGTAAAAACATCTTTTCTTCCGTTTACAAAAAGTTTCATTTTTGAACTGAAAAGCGCCAATAGTTTTACTATTTGTGATGCTAAAAGAAGTATTAAATTGTATAGAAAAAGCATTTAAGGGAATTTTTTATAAATGTCTTTGCAATGTTGGAACTCCATAAAATCAACTATTTCATTAATAATTTCAATACCTAATCTGTAATCTCCAATTTTAATTCTGTAATAGGTTTTGTGACCCGAGAGTTTTTTTATGTTTGAAATTTCATTAATTGAATTAGCATCTTTTACATTGGTAATTGTAATTTCTATTTTCTCTAAAATTTCTTTATTTTTTTCTTTTTTTATGGATTTAAAAAATGAACTTGAGTAGATTATTTCCATTTATTCAAAATTTTCAAAACTTCGTGCTCACTAACTTTTGGAGAATTTTTACTTTTATCCATCATTTTTCCAAGGTTTCTTTCGACCTTTAATTCATATTCTGGAGAATTTTCGTCAAGCTCATTATTTTGAGAAGAAATTTTTTGAACCTCAATACCAATTTTTTTGGCAAGAGTTACAAGTAAATTCATATCTTTTTTAGAATTGCTTTTAAAAAGTACAGTTTCCATTTTTATTTATTTTTACAAATATAACAAATATGTTTTAATGTTATAAATGTGATTTTTACAAAAATGATAACCTTATATAGCCCAGATTGAAGCAAATATCCTTTTTTTCTTTCAAAAAAGATATTGCGTAAAGCTGGAACATGGTAGCTAAAAAAAGCCCAAACCATTCGCTTCAAAATAATAAGAAATGTTATACTTTTGTACTTTAAAATTTTTAGAATGAGAAAATTACAAATGGTTGACTTGAAAAGTCAATATGATAAAATAAAAGATACTGTAAACGCCTCAATTCAAGAGGTTTTAGACACTACAAGTTATATAAACGGACCGCAAGTTCAAAGTTTTCAGAAAAATTTAGAACAATATCTTGATGTAAAACACGTAATTCCGTGTGCCAACGGAACTGATGCGTTGCAAATTGCAATGATGGCATTAGATTTAAAACCTGGTGATGAGGTTATTACTGCCGATTTTACATTTGCAGCAACTGTAGAAGTGATTGCTTTATTGCAATTAACTCCGGTTTTGGTTGATGTTGATTTGGTAAATATGAATATTTCTATTGATGCTATCAAAAAGGCGATTACGCCAAAAACGAAGGCAATTGTTCCTGTACATTTATTTGGAAGAGCTGCAAATATGGAAGCGATTATGCGAATTGCAAACGAATATAATTTATTTGTAATTGAAGATAATGCACAAGCAATTGGAGCTAATTGTAAGTTTAGTGATGGCACAAAAAAGAAAGCTGGAACTATTGGTCACGTTGCTTCAACTTCTTTTTTCCCTAGTAAAAACTTGGGTTGTTATGGTGATGGTGGTGCAATTTTTACTAATGATGATGCTTTGGCTCACAAAATTAGAGGAATTGTAAATCACGGAATGTATGTGAGATATCATCATGATGTTGTAGGTGTAAATTCGCGTTTGGACAGTATTCAAGCAGCAGTTTTAAATGCAAAATTACCTTTGTTAGATACTTATAATAAAGAACGTCAAAATGTTGCTAGAAAATATTCGGCTGCGTTGGAAGGTCATAAAAATATTGTTGCGCCAAGTATTTGTGATATTTGCGATTGCCACGTTTTTCATCAATATACGTTACGAATTATTGATGCTGATAGAAATGCGTTGATGGAACATTTATTGGCTAAAGGAATTCCGTGTGCTATTTATTACCCAATTCCGTTGCATTTACAAAAAGCATATTTGGATGTTAGATATAAAGAAGAAGATTTTCCAGTTACAAATCAGTTGGTGAAAGAAGTAATTTCTTTACCAATGCACACCGAATTGGATGACGAACAAATTAAATTTATAACCGATTCAGTTTTAGAGTTTTTTGCGTAGAAACGTTGCATTGCAACGTTTACGATAAGAACAAATTAAATTTATAAAGTACACGTTTTCGGAATAAATACATTAAAAATGTAGCCACAAATCGTTAAATTTTTTAATAAAACTTTCAGCATTGATGAGATGCTGAAACGTAGTTCAATGAACACAACTAAAAATAATATTTAGTGAAGTAAATAAATTCAGCATTGATTAGATGCTGAAATAAATTCAGCATAAATGAAAATAGTAGTAACAGGAGGTTTAGGTTTTATAGGTTCGCACACGGTTGTTGAATTGCAAAACGAAGGTTTTGATGTTGTAGCAATTGATAATTTATCCAATTCATCTGAAAGTGTTTTGGATGGAATTTATGCCATTACAGGAAAAAAACCAATTTTTGAAAAGATGGATTTGAGAGATAAAGCATCTGTAAATAATTTTTTTAAAAAACATAATGATGTTGATGGAGTGATACATTTTGCTGCCAGCAAAGCGGTTGGAGAAAGTGTTGAAAATCCACTTTTGTATTATGAAAATAACATCAATGCATTGGTTTATATTCTGCAAGAATTAAAAGAATTGCCAAGTGCGAATTTTATTTTTAGTTCATCTTGTACCGTTTATGGTCAAGCCGAAAAAATGCCAATTACTGAAAATGCTTCCATTCAACCAGCCATTTCTCCTTATGGAAATACGAAACAAATTGGAGAAGAAATTATTACCGATGTTGCTAAAGTAACTAATATTAATTCAATTTTATTGCGTTATTTTAATCCAATTGGTGCTCATTCTAGTGCAGAAATTGGCGAACTACCAATTGGTGTTCCTCAAAATTTGGTTCCATACATTACTCAAACAGGTTATGGTTTGCGAAAAGAACTTTCTGTCTATGGAAACGATTATCCTACGCTTGACGGAACTTGTATTCGTGATTATATTCACGTTGTAGATTTGGCGAAAGCGCATGTAATCGCTTTGCAACGTTTATTGAATAAAAAAAATATTGAAAAAGTAGAAACGTTTAATTTAGGAACAGGAACAGGAAGTTCGGTTTTAGAAGTAATTACAGCATTTGAAAAAGTATCTGGACAAAAATTACCTTATAAAATTGTTCCAAGAAGAGAAGGTGATGTAATTTCTGCTTATGCAAATACTGATAAAGCAAATACAGTTTTGGGTTGGAAAGCACAATCAACATTAGAGCAATCGTTAGAAAGTGCTTGGAAATGGGAAAAGAAAATTAGAGAAAAATAGAGTTTTAGTTTCTAATTTTGAAATAAAAAAAATCCTCATAATTTTAATTTTATGAGGATTTTCATTTAGAAATTACTTCTTAGAAGCTTCTTCTAGTTTTTTTGCTGCAGCATCCATTTTTTCTGCGCCTTTTTCTAGAGCATCAGCAGCTTTTGCTTGAGTTGAATCAATTGCATCTTCTGCTTTTGTTGTTAAAGTATCAATTTTTGCTTCAACTTCAGTACCTACAGCTTGTGTAGCATCTTCTACTTTGTCTTTGGTTTTGTCTTGACAAGAAACCATTGCAATAGCCATAAATGCTACTGCTAAAATTGTTTTTTTCATTTTTTGGTGTTTTTAAATTAATAAAATGTTAACTAACATTTGCAATGCAAATTGAATGCCAAAAAATTTATAAAAACTAGTTTCTTGTAAATTTTATTTGAGTTGGTGGATTTTTATATCTGCTCCAAATTTTATATGCTAGAAAACCAACTAGTGCAAGTCCAATTAATATAACACCATTTGGACCTAAAAATCGAACAATTGTATGAAATAATCTTGCCTTTCTAGCACTTCTACCAGTATCGTCATTTTCTACAAAATCTGGCGATGCAACTTCTACTGCTTGAAAATAAGCGAAAACAGCAATACCAGTTACAACTAATAAAGTAATAATTAAAGATTTAGAAGCGTTAAAACTAGAAAGTTTTTCTTCTGTTTTTGTAAACCCTTTTTCATCTTGAAGAAAAGTATAAAAATCTTCTCTGTCTTGATCAAAAGTAAATTGTATTTTACATTCTTTACTCATTCCTAAACTTCCAGAATATTTTACTACAACATCATCATCGGCATCTTCTTTAGTAATACTTTTTATGTCAGCATATTCAATTTTATTTTTGGTTGTTAACGTTAACTTTTTGCTCCATTGTTCGTTAAAATCTTCAACAGTAGAAAATCGTTTATTTATAAGCTGTAATTCATTTTCTGCTAAAACTAAACTTTCAATTTTTTCGCCAGAAACTTCTATTACTTTTGTAGAAATACTCATAATGTTTATTTTAAATTAATTTTTCAAATATAAAAAAATCCTCACAATATTTTTATTATGAGGATTTAATTTTGTTTAAATAACTAAATAGAATTTAAACGCGCAACCAAGTTAGTTAATTGTTTTAATCTGTTAATGTGATTTTTTTAGTTACAAATTTAGAATCTGATACTACTTTAATAATATAATTTCCTGCTGATAAATTTTCTAAATTTAGAACTACATCATTTGTAACAGATTTTTTATAAATCTCTTTAAATGAAATTCTACCAAGCATATCAGTTACTTCAATTTTTATTTCTGAAAAAATTTCTGATGGAAAAGTAATGTTTAAATTTCCTTTAGATGGATTAGGATAAATTATAACATCTAATTTATTTGGATCATTTGTATTTATATTTAATGATACAGAATTGTCCCACTTAAAAAGTCCATCTAAGTTTCCAAATTGTGGATTATCAGTAAAAAAACCTCCAGACCAACCTGTAGAACTGTTTAAAAATCTACAAGCAGCTTTTTGAGATTCATTTTCAATTAATGTCCAAGTTACTCCTGCATTATTTGAAAATGCAGATCCACCGTTTAGTCCACCATTTACAGATGTTGATACAAAAACATTTGTTCCAGGAACAGAACATATTCTACTTTGTCTCCAAGAAGGAATAGTATTAGTTGGTATTTGAACCCAAGATGCACCACCATTTGTTGTAGAAAATAATTTTGTAGATGTGTTATTTCTAACGTGACAAATTCCGTTTAAACCATTGTCATTAAATGCAACTTCGTACAGCATTTCTTGTTGAGGACTAACTGTACTAACCGTCCAAGTTAATCCAAAGTCGGTAGATTTGTACATTTGACCAAGATTTGTTCCAAACCAAATTGTGTTTCCAACCGCAGCATATCCATCAAACCAACCAAATCCTCCACCAGATAACGGAACTGGAATATTAATTTGTGGCGTTCTCGTCCAATTTATTCCTCCATCAGTAGTTGTATAAATTTCAAAATAGCCATCATTAGAATCTCCACCAGTAATTCCATTTAATGCATCTTTAAAGTGAACAAAGTTTGGAAAAGAACCATTATTGTATAAAGTTGCTGGATTATTTTGTGTCCAGTTTATTCCACCATCAATAGTGTGAAATATTCCGCCACCACCAGAAAAATTAAATTTATGCATTGCTACCCAAGCTTCTGTTGCGCTAATTGCAGAAATGTTAGAGAATGCTAAACTTGTATCGTTTCCCATCGTTCCTGGTGTCCAAGTTGTTCCTCCATTAGTAGTTCTTGTAAAATCTAAAATTGGTGTAGGTCCAAATAATCCTCCAATACCATCGTAGCATATTGCCCAAACAGTGTTTTCATTTACAATAGAAATTTCATAAAACCCCAAAGTTTTATTTGTAAAACCTGCATTTTGATTTTCCCATTGTGCATTTGCAAAGGAAAAGCTTAAAAATGTTAAGTAAAAAAGTAGTGTTTTTTTCATGATTTCATAGTTTAAAAGTTATTTTAATCTAAGTTATAAAACCTTTAAGTTATAAAATAATTTTCTATTCTTATAGCAATTTTGTAGGATGTAAATTAAAAAATGATGCTTAAATTGTAAATAATAATATATTTTAAAACAATTCTATTTTCGTCCTTAAAATTGATTATTTGTCCATAATAGTTGTTCTATAAAATTGAATTTCAGACTTTTGTTTTACAATGGAATTTAAAAAAATAAATACTGGAAAGTTACTCACAAAAAATAGATGGATTTGGCATTTTGTTTTTTGGTTACTTTATGCAACCTCGAGATTAGTAATGTATTATTACACAGTAGTATATTATGAAAGAATTTTTTTAGAATTTATGCTAATAATGGAAGTTTCTTTTATTGGACTAGTTTACTTTACAATTTCATTTTATAAAAAAATGAATGAAAAGAAAAAGATAGAAATTTATTTTATTGTTGGATTAATTGTATGGACTTTGTATTTATATTTTAGAATTATATTTCAAAAATATTATTTAGAAAGCATTCCAAATATTAAAAATACAGATTGGTTTCATATTTTTATTGATTCAATTACTGCACATTTACTCACTTTTTTTATAATTACAGCGCTTAAATATTTAAAAGATAATTTTATATTTCAATATACACAAAATGAATTAAGACAACATCAATTGCGATTTGAGTTAGAGAATTTAAAAGCACAAATAAGTCCTCATTTTTTGTTTAATACAATGAACAATTTCTATGGATTGGCAGTTTCAAATTCTAAAAAATTACCAGATTTGATGATAAAACTTTCAGACTTGCTTCGTTATTCTTTGTATCAAACTAATCAAGAAAAAGTTGCATTGTTTAGTGAGATTTCCTATTTAAAGAATTATATTGAATTAGAAAAAATTAGACTAGAAGACAATTTAATTGTGCAAATGGATTCAGATTTTGATGAAGATAAAAATTATCAAATTGCGCCATTATTATTGATGGTTTTTGTTGAAAACGCATTTAAACATTCGCGAAATAGTACTAATGAACCAATAAAAATTTTTATACATTTTTCAATTTCAATCGATAAAATATTAAATTTTAAAGTCGTCAATAATTATGATGCAAAAGCAACAAGCAACAATATTTTAGAAAAAGGAATAGGTTTAGAAAACGTAAAAAAAAGATTAGAAGTTCTTTATCCAAATGGAAATCATTTTTTAGAAATTAAAAAAGATCATTCACAATTTATTTGCCTACTTACATTAAATTTAAACTAATGAAAACTCTTTTAAAAACATCTTGTTTAATTGTTGATGACGAACCAATTGCTAGACAAATCATAAAGAATTATATTGCTCAAATAGCTTTTTTAGAAAATGCAGGCGAATGTAAAAATGCTATGGAAGCATTAGAAACTATTACTAATAATGATAGTATAAATATTATTTTTTTAGACATAAATATGCCAAATTTAAACGGATTGGCAATGGCTAAAATTATAAAAAAAGACATAAAAATAATTTTTACTACTGCCTATTCTGACTATGCTGTAGAGAGTTATGAAGTAAATGCAATTGATTATTTATTAAAACCATTTTCATTTGAACGATTTGCAACTGCTGTTTTTAAAGCTTTTAAAAGTAAAGAAGATCTTGTAATTTCTTCTGAAAAAAATGTAAATCAGCACGACTTAGAAAAAACAATATATTTAAAATCTGAAGGATTAAACTATCCAATTTTAGTAAAAGATATTCAATATTGTGAAGCCATGAAGAACTACACAAAAGTTTTTTTAAATAACGGAAAACAATTAAAAACCCTAGTTAGTTTTTCTAAAATGGAAGAAGATTTGATTAGTGAAAATAGTGTTTTTATTAGAATACATCGTTCTTTTATAATATCAAAAAACTACATTACTGCTATAAAAACTAATAATGTAGTCTTAGGGAAAACCGAAATTCCAATCGGATTGCAATACAGAGAATCGTTTTTAAATACTATAGGAATGAAAAAGTCTACCTAAGCCGAATGCGTTGCCACTTCTTTATCAATTTTATTTACCAATCCAACCAATACTTTTCCTGGACCAACTTCTGTAAATAATGTTGCTCCATCTTTAATCATTTGTTGTACAGATTGTGTCCATTTTACTGGAGCAGTCAATTGAATTATTAGATTTTTTTTAATTTCATTAGCGTCAGAAACTGCACTTGCCGTTACATTTTGATATACAGGACAAATTGGTTTTGAAAATGTTGTAGCTTCAATTGCAGCTGCTAATTCTTCTCTTGCTGGTTCCATCATTGGTGAGTGAAAAGCACCGCCAACTGGTAACAATAAAGCTCTTTTTGCTCCAGCTTCTTTCATTTTTTCGCAAGCCAATTCTACTGCTGAAAATTCTCCAGATATTACCAATTGACCAGGACAATTATAATTTGCTGCCACTACAATTCCGTCTATACTTGCGCAAACTTCTTCTACTATTTCATCTGCTAATCCTAAAACTGCTGCCATTGTAGAAGGTTTAATTTCGCAAGCTTTTTGCATTGCAATCGCTCTTTGTGAAACTAATTTTAATCCATCTTCAAATGATAACGTTCCATTAGCAACCAATGCCGAAAATTCTCCAAGTGAATGACCAGCAACCATTTCTGGTTTAAAATTTTCTAATGTTTTAGCTAAAATAACCGAATGTAAAAAAACAGCTGGTTGCGTAACTTTAGTTTCTTTCAATTCTTCTGGTGTTCCATTAAACATAATTTCTGTAATTCTAAAACCTAGAATTTCATTTGTTTGTTCAAATAAAACTTTTGCTAATTTTGAATTATCATATAATTCTTTTCCCATTCCTGAAAATTGTGCGCCTTGACCTGGAAATATGTATGCTTTCATTTAATGCTAAATTTATCTCAGCATCTCATGAATGCCGAAGGATTATTAAGTAACAAAAATACTATTTTATTTAATTTCTGTAACTTTAATTTTTTTGTTACGTCTAATAATAAACTAAAATCATTATTATGAAAAATTTCAAAGCTATTGTACTAATCGTTATTGTTGCTTTTTTATTGTTTTATTTTAAATTACCAGTTCTAAATTACGGATTTATAACGCTTCCAATACTTCTTTTAATAATCACATTTTTCGCAATTTTGTTCACTACTCGGCTTGAAGTTGTAAATGAAAAGAAAGTACGATTTTTAGAAAAACCGAAAAAAATATTTTTTATAATTGCTGGATTATTATTGTTTTATATTGTTTTTTTTCCATTGTTTACTAGTCTTGCCATGTTTAGAAGTGAAGCTTATAAAAATTTGATAGGAAAAGTTGCCGACGGAAAATCAATTTCCAATCATATTGAACCAATTTCAATAGACGAAATTCGAGTTGTAGATGAAGATTTAGCTTATCTGCTTGGAGAAAAAGTACTTGGTTCTCAACCAGCATTGGGAAGTCAAGTAGAGTTAGGAAACTTTTGTATTCAAAAAGTTGGAGAAGATTTATATTGGATTGCACCATTATTACATTCAGGTTTTTTTAAATGGTTAAATAATAAAGAAGGAACTGCAGGTTATGTTATGGTTTCGGCAACCAATGAAAGAGATGTAAAATTGGTTCAGAATATTGGTGGAAAAGACATCAAAATTAAATACCAACACGAAGCTTTTTTTGGTAGTCATATTGAAAGACATTTATATATGAATGGTTATGTAACCGTTGGATTAACAGATTATACATTTGAAATTGACGATGCAGGAAAACCATATTGGGTTGTAACAAAGTATACTAAAAAAATAGGTTTTGCTGGTAATGATGCAACAGGAATAGTTGTTGTTGATGCTCAAACTGGAACAATGACTGATTATTCTATTAAAAATGCACCAAAATGGGTAGATAGAGTTCAACCTATAGCTTTTATTGAAAATCAATTGAATGATTGGGGTGAATATGTTAATGGATATTGGAATTTTTCTAATGCCAATAAATTGCAAATTACTGAAGGTTTGACTTTGGTTTATGGAAAAGATAATAAATCGTATTGGTACACCGGATTGACTTCTGTTGGAAAAGATGAATCGGCAGTTGGTTATGTTTTAGTTGACACGCGAACTAAAGAAACCACTTTTTACAAGCAAAGTGGTGCTACAGAAATTGCAGCACAAGGTTCGGCAGAAGGAAAAGTTCAAGAAAAAAAGTATAAATCATCATTGCCTATTCCGTATAATATAAACAATATTCCAACGTATGTAATGACATTAAAAGACGATGGTGGATTGGTAAAAATGTACGCAATGGTTGCCATTAGCGATTACACAATTGTAGGTGTTGGAAATTCTATGAGAGAAACTTTAACCTCTTTTAAAAGTGTTTATAATATGACAGGAAGTAAACTAAGCACATCAAGTTTAAGTAATAAAAAAATGTTAAAATCTGTAATTACAAGAATACAGAACGATGTTAAAAACGGAAATAGTTTTTATTATTTCACAGCAAAAGATTATCAAAATATTTTTGTAGGATCATCGCAAATTTCTAGTCAATTGCCAATTTCAATTGTTGGTGACAGTATAGATATTTCATTTGATGTTGACAATGAGGAAGTTATTGATGTTACATCATTTGACAATAAAACCATGAAAAACAGGTTAAAATAAATTTAAAAATTTAATTTTCATTTTTATAAAAACTTAAAGCACCAGATGGACAATTGTTTACAGCTTCAATAATTTTTTCTGTTGTAGAATCGTCCATTTTTATCCAAGGTTTTTCTTTGGGTTGAAAAACGGCTGAATTTGTTCTAACGCAATTTCCAGAATGTATGCACTTTCCAGATTGCCATACAACGGTAATTTCACTATCAGTATATTGCTTTTTTTAAATCGTTTGCATCCATAATTATAAAACATCATTAAATTGTGGGTTTTTGTCAAAGACACTTTTCGCAAAAGGACAAAGCGGAATTATTTTTAATTTTTGTTCTCTAGCAAATTCAATTGCTTTTACAACCATCATTTTTCCGAAACCTTTGCCATTAATTTCTGGATTAACTTCGGTATGATCAATTATAAACCTGTCATTTCCAGCAAAAATAAATGTCATCAATGCTTGTTGTTTTCCATTTACATCAATATAAAACGCACCATCTTTTTCATTGATTTTCTGTTGTACTTCGTTCATGGTTTTATTTTTTAACTGAATACTAAAAACTGATCACTGATTACTGAAAACTGAAAACTGAACACTGAAAACTGATCACTGATCACTACTCCATCGGAATTTCCATCAATAGAAATTTTGCATCAGAAGTAGCTTTAATTTCTAAAGTTTCAAAATTTGTAATTCCCAATCCGTCACGAGTTTCTAATTCTTGACCATCAACAGTAATAGTTCCAGAAATTACAAATACATACATTCCATTTCCTGATTTTTTAATTTGATAAGTTTTAGAAAAGTCTTTCTCAAAATCACTTAAATAAAACCAAGCATCTTGATGAATCCAAACGCCTTCATCATCTGCATTTGGCGATAAAATTTGAGCAAAATTATTTTTTTGTTCTGCTGTATCTAATGTGATTTGTTGGTAACGTGGCGTAACATTTTGCATTTTTGGAAACAACCAAATCTGAAATAATTTAGTGTGTTGGTCAGTATTTGGGTTAAACTCGCTGTGTCGAATTCCAGTTCCAGCACTCATTACCTGAACGTCGCCAGTTTTTATGGTTTCGGCATTTCCCATACTGTCTTTGTGCGCCAAATCACCTTCTAGCGGAATGGTAATAATTTCCATATTATCGTGACCATGTTCACCAAATCCCATTCCTGCTGCAACTGTGTCGTCGTTTAAAACTCGCAAAACTCCAAATTGAACTCTTTCTGGATTGTGCCAACTTGCAAAACTAAAACTATGATAAGCGTTTAACCAACCATGATCGGCGTGACCTCTTGTATTTGCTTTGTGTAAGGTTGTGTTTTTCATTTGTCGTTATTATTTTTTATTTGTCAAATGCAACCAATACAAAAGTTGTAACTAAATATAACGAATTTTGATTCGGTGTTATAATATATAAATTTAGAGTTTATTATGATGCAAATTTACGATTGATGAAAAGAAAATTAAGAAATTAAATTTTTAACATTTGAATTGTACTAAATTATTAAGTATTTTAATTTTATTGATTATTATTGTCTTTAATTTATTTTTTTACATTTGTTTCAAACTTCCCTATTTTTAAAATTATGCCAACACAAATCATTAATAATATTAAATCGTTTGTTGCACTTTCTCAAAATGATGAGGATGCATTTCTTAGAATAATAGAGTTAAAAAAGTACACAAAAAAAGAATTTATTCTTGAAGAAGGACAAGTGTGTGATAAAATATTCTTTATTAATTCAGGTTCGGCGCGAGATTTTTTTAATATTGAAGGCGAAGAAAAAATTGTCGAATTTTTTTTTGAAAACAGATGGTTTACAGATTATAATAGCTTTTTAACAGGTCAACCTACTATCGAAAATCTTCAAGCCATTGAACCTTGCGAAGTTGTGCATTTCAAAAAATCTGACTTGGAAAATTTATATAAAACAAATCCAGTTTTTGAAAAAGTGGGAAGAGTTATGGCAGAAAACGCTTTTATGAATTTGATGAAACTCACCAGTATGCGAACCAATCAAGATCCAGAAGAACATTATTTAAATTTATTAAAAGAGCGTCCAGAATTATTCGAAAGAATTCCGCAACATTATTTAGCATCTTATTTGGGTTTGCAACCTCAATCTTTGAGTAGAATTAGAAAAAGAATTTTTGAAAAAAAATAATTTCTTAACCTAAGTTTACTCTTTTACAAGTACTCTTGTTCATCTTTGTGATTATAATTGTTTAAAGATGAAATCATTTCAATTTTACATCAAACTAAAATCCTCACTAACCCAAAATAAAATTTTGTTTTGGCTCGGTTCAATTCATTTTCTAATTTTTTTATTGCTTTTATTCTATTTCCCATTTAATAAAGAGGTTATTTTAGGAATAAATTCTGTTATAAAACCAATGAAATTTGCACTTTCAATTTGGATTTACAGTTGGACAATGGCACTAATTTTAAATTATTTAAATGATTTTAAAAAAGTAAAAATTTATTCTTACGTCGCAGTAATCGCTATGGGTTTTGAACAATTAGCCATTACAACACAAGCTTTTCGAGGCGAACTTTCACATTTTAATACTTCTAATACTTACGGTATTATAATTTATCAACTGATGGGGATTTTTATTCTTACCCTAACATTATGGACAGCTTACATTATCTATATTTTTATCCAACAAAGAACTTATAATCTTTCTTCTGTTATGGTTTTGAGTATTAAAATTGGATTAATTTACTTTGTAATTTTCAGTTTGTTTGGTGGATATATTGGCGGTAAAACAGGACATTCCGTTGGTGGATTTGATGGTGGAAACGGACTTTGGTTTCTCAATTGGAGTACTTTTTTTGGGGATTTAAGGGTTGCTCATTTTTTTGGAATTCACAGTTTACAAATCATACCAATATTTGGATTATTTTTAAGTAAGTTTTTAAATATTTCTTCGGCAACTAAATCTGTTTGGATTTTTTCAATACTTTATTTTATGTATGTTGTTTTTGTAATGTTCCAATCTGTAGAAGGCTTACCATTTATCAAAATTTGATTTAGCTTTTTAAATATTTTGTTTAATAATATTTATAAATTAAAAATTATTGAATACATTTGTGATTACTCACTTTTTAACAATGAACAAAAAAGATAACATCTTAAAAATTGCACTAGAATTATTTTCAAACCAAGGTTATGAAAATACTTCAACCAGTTTAATTGCAAAAAAAAGCAGTAGTTTCTGAAGGATTAATTTTTAGACATTTTACCAATAAAGAAGGATTGTTAACAGAGATAATGAACGAAGGAATTGGCAAAATTCAACCTTTTTTAGATACTATAATAAATGAAAATGATCCTGAAATAGTAATTCTAAAAGTAATCGAACTTCCGTACAAAATAATTCTATCTGAAAAAGAATTTTGGAAATTACAAATTAACATTAAATCGCAAAACTCGAAATTCAAAAAAGATTTTGATACCAATAAATATTTAATACCTATTTATTTAAAATTAAATCAAGCGTTTGCAGATTTAAAATTTCAAAATCCAGAACTAGAAACCCAATATCTATTCACAGTTCTAAATGGTTTAACCCTTTCGCTTATTGAATTAGAAAACTTAAATGATGCAACAGTCATTATTAACTACATTCAATCTAAATATAAAAAATAATTTTTTTGAAAATAAAAAAAGTGATTACTTACTTATTAACCTTAATTAGATATAAAAATGGAAATTAAAAAAAAGTTAAATGTTTTCGGGATGATTGCATTAACAACAGTATCAATTGTAACCAATAAATTAAATGCACAAACAAATATGGAAAATAACAAAAAAGTAGTTTTGATTACTGGTGCTGCAAGTGGCATTGGTAAAGCAACTGCAATTAAATTTGCAGAAAACGGATTTGAAGTCTATGCAACCGACAAAGACACAGTTTTGCTCGAAGATTTGACAAAGTACAATTGCAAAACAATTTATTTGGACGTAACCAATGAAAAATCAATCGTTGATGCCGTTCAAAAAATAAACAGTCAAACCAACGGCGTAGATATTTTAATCAATAATGCTGGCTTTGGTCAAAATGGCGTAATCGAAGAACTATCAATCGATGCCATCAGAAAACAATTTGAAGTCAATGTTTTTGGACTTCTTAGAGTAACTCAAGAAGTTTTGCCCACTTTGCGAAATAAGAAAAAAGGACGTATAATCAATATTGGTTCTGTTGGTGGAGAATTTACAACGCCCGGCGCTAGTGCCTATCACGCATCGAAATATGCGCTAGAAAGTTTCAATGATGGGCTTCGAGGCGAATTACGACAATTTGGAATTGATGTGGTTTTGATAAAACCAGGTGGTGTTTATACCAATTTTGTAAATGCTTCTAACAAGTTATATCCAAGTCCAATAAAAGACAGTCCTTATTTAGATTTCAGAGAAAAATTTCAAACAATGACCAATAAATTATTTGATCCAAAAAGCAATTCATTTGGTATATTAACACCCGAAAAAGTAGCATCAGTAATTTACAAATCGGCAACAGTTCACAATCCAAGAACAAGATACTGCATAGGAGCATTAGCAAAAATAACACCAAGATTACGAAGACTTTTTGGCGACAATGGTTGGGATAAATTTATGCTCAAACAAATTGGTGTTTCTAAAGAAAAACCAAAAAATGATTAAAATTTGAGGATTAGTGTTTTTAAAACCGCAATTTAATAAAAAACTATACCTTTGCCATTATTTGAATTTTGCAAAAATGGAAAACATAAGTATTCGAGAATTTTATAAGGAAATATTTGGCGATGGCGAAAGCAAATTAGATTATTTATTAGATAGTAAGAACCTAAATGATTTGGGTCATTTTAATGTTTTTGATACAAATAAGTTTTATTTTAGTGGTAATAAAAAGTCTGAAATGACTTATAACCGAAAGCTGTATTATAAAATCAGTTTGATTAAAGGTAAAAATCTAGTTGAGTTTGCTGACAAAACAGTGATGATAGAAAAGCAAGGAATTCTATTTGCAACGCCCAAAATTCCTTATCGATATTCGCCTCAAGACAAAGATCAATCAGGATTTTTTTGTGTATTTACAAAAGAGTTTTTATCCAAATCAAAAACTGGTTTGTTGATTGATGATTTTCCGATATATCAATACAATAGCGATTTTGTATATCAACTTACTGACGAACAATATCTTGAAATTGAAACCATCTTCAAGAAAATGGATTCGGAGCTATCATCTGATTATGCATTCAAATACGATTTGCTCCGCAATTATGTTTTGGAATTAATTCATACTGGACAAAAATTAAAACCAATGGAAAGCAATTTGGTAACTACAAATGCTGCTGGTAGAATTTCGTCTTTGTTCATTGAATTGTTAGAAAGACAATTTCCTATAGAAAACAATTCGCAATTAATGCAACTCAAAGCACCCATTGATTTCGCAACAGTTTTGGGCGTACACATTAATCATTTAAACAAAGTATTAAAAGAAATTACAGGCAGAAACACAACGGATATTATTAACGGGAGAATAACCGAAGAAGCCAAGATTTTATTGAAACAAACCCAATGGAACGTCTCTGAAATTGCCTACTCTTTAGGTTTTGATGAAGTGGCTCATTTTTCTAATTTTTTCAAAAAGCATACTTCGATTTCACCTTTGAAATATCGAAATTGATTGAATTTGATAAATAATTGATTGTTATTTGCAATTTATTTGTTGATAAATGATAGACCTTTGTACAATAAATTAAATAATAAAAATAGTATGGAATTAACAGGTAAAATTGCAATTGTAACAGGTGCAAACACAGGCTTAGGATTTGAAACCGCTTTAGATTTGTATCAAAAAGGAGCAAAAGTATATGTTGGCTGTAGAGATGAAGAAAAAGGTCTTGATGCCATAATGAGAATGAAAACTATTTCTGAAACTGGTGGCGAATTAGTTTTAGGGCTGTTTGATTTAGGTAGTATTAATTCTGTAAAAGCATTTGCAGAAAAAATTATTTCAACCGAGAAAAGTTTAGACTTATTAATTAATAATGCAGGAGTAATGATACCACCTTCAGCAAAAAGTGAAGATGGATTTGAACTTCAATTTGGAGTTAATTTTATAGGTCATTTTACTTTAACAGGTCAATTGTTCAATTTATTAGAATCTACACCAAACGCGCGTGTTGTTACTTTGAGCAGCATTGCTCATCGTGGAGCAAGTATAGATTTTGATAATTTTAAACTGGAGAAGCCCTACAATAACTGGAGAGAATATAGTCAAAGTAAACTAGCAGATATTATTTTTGCACTTGAATTTGAAAAAAGACTCCGAGCAAACAACTGCCAAACAATTTCATTAGCCGCACATCCTGGTTTCAGTAAAACCGATTTGCAAAAGAATATGGATAAAGCAATGTTGGATTCATTGGAATTAATGACTGCCAAAGAAGGTGCGCAACCAACTTTAGCAGCTTGTTTGCATCCAGATGCAAAAGGAGGACAATATTGGGGTCCAGATGGACACAATGAACAAAAAGGGAAACCTGCTTTAGCAAAAATTGATGCTGCAGCATTAAATGAAGATCTTAATGCGAAATTATGGGATTGGGCTAAGGAAACGACTCAAACCAATTTTCCATTTTAACTTAACTTTTCTAAAGGTGATATTGGTAGTAAATATTATTATCATATCTATTAGAAAATAATTTTATAAATATTTAAAGAATAAATACTGATTTTTTTCTAACCGCAAATTTTTCAATGAAAGATTAGCGGTTTTTTTTAATTTTATTATTTTATTTGTACTCCTTATAAATTTCATAATGAGAATTTAGAACATCAAATGAATAAATTAAAAAATAATATAAAATCGCAAATAAATATTGAAGAGACTGAATTAAATATAATACTTTCAAATTTTATTGAAACTACGATTGCAAAAGATAAATTTGTTTTAAAGCAAGGACATTTGGCGACTGATTACTATTTTATAATATCAGGAGGAATTCGTGTATATTTTAATCAAAACGACAGACAAATTACAAGTTGGATTGCATTAGAAAATGAATTTTTTACTGATTTAGCAAGTATTAAGAACAAATCGTTATCAAAATTTAATTTTCAAGCCATTGAAGAAACTGTTTTATTAACTATAAAAGCCGATAAAATGGAACAATTATATAAACAATTTCCGTCTTGGCAAGAATTTGGAAGGAAAATATGGGAAAATAATTTTCTGAATTTAGTTGAAGGAGTCATTGGATTTCAATCATTCACAGCAGAAGAACGTTATCTAACGGCAATGCAAGAATCTGATTTTTTACAAAGAGTACCATTAAAACATTTGGCTTCGTTTTTGGGTGTTACACCAAGTTCATTAAGCCGTTTAAGAAAAGGCATAAAATAATTTTATTAATTGCCATTTGACAATTTTGAATGCCTATATTTTAGTGTCCTTTGTACTTCAATATAAAAAATTAAAACAATGGCAATTAAAATTGGAATTATTGGAGCAGGTCCAGCAGGTTTAGTAACTGCACTCGCTCTCGAGGCTTATTGCAAATCAAACGATAATGTAGAAATTACTTTGATTGATAAAAATCAAAGTGCAATTGATTATCCGGGTGTAGAATATGGAATTCAATCTCGAGCCTGTTTAGCCCTTCAACGCATTGGCATTAAAGAAAAAGCATTATCTTGTGGATTAGCAACTTCTAGAATAAGTTTTTTCAATTCAAGAACAAACAAAAAACAAAAATTTGGAGTCACTACAAATCCCGATTTGACGGTAACAGTAATTAGACAAGAATTTCTTGCCGAACTTACAAAACTATTAACCCGAACAAAAGTTTATAGACAACTTAACGTAAAAACTATTAATGCTACGCAAAATAAAGTAGGTGTTTTTTGCGAAGGAATTGAAGTTAAAAATGAAAATTTTGAGTTTGATCTTTTGGTTTCAGCAGACGGAATAGGTTCTGTAGTTAGGAAAGAATATTTTAAAAACGAAAACTACATTCATACAAGAGGTTTTTCTTGTCTATATATGCTCATTGAAGTTCCACAAGAAGCACCACAATACTTTAAAACATTTTCAAACACAGGAGAATGTTATGTGGTTTTAGGCAAATCTACAACAGCAACCTTTTTCCCAATGGGTAAAAATCGCTTTGCAGTTGGAATTGGATTTGATGATGTTGTACAAATTGAATTTTGGAAATCGTCTAATGTAAGTCCTGAATTAACGTGGAATGAATTAAATGTAAATCAAAAAGAAAGTATTGCTAAATTACTTGCAACAGATTGTTCATTCCAGAATGATATGCTAACTCAAGCCTTTGAATGGATACCAGATTGGAATTCTTTCAAAATTTATTTATGGAAAATGAGAGATAGTGACGTTGCAAAAAAACCATACAACGATTTTGGAAATATAATTATGATTGGCGATGCAGCGCACGCAATTATGCCTACTATCGGAATGGGTGCAAGTCTTGCTATTGAAGATGCTGAAATATTGGGACAATATATTTCTGAACAAATTATAAATGGAAATTCAAACTTTAAGA
>NZ_JAYUPK010000083.1:0-3062 GCF_043760115.1 Flavobacterium sp. | reverse complement strand
TACCAACAGTTTCACTTCCGTTTGATGGTGGTAAATTAACTCCATCAAATTTCCAATTTAAGTTTGTACCTACACGTTGTAAAACATAAGGATGACTTACGTTAATCATTCGTAAACTTGTTTCGTCTAGCTTTGCATCTAAAACGTCGTTTACTCTAATGTTTATTGCATCTGCAGTTCCAGTATTTTCAAATTGAATAGTGTAAGTTAAATAATCATTTGATGTAAAAGTAGAATGCACAATTTTTCCACCATGTGCTTCTGTTTTGTCATTTGGATCATAAGAACCAACTATAACTTGAGTTAATACAAATGAATTATTACTAGTATTTATATCTGCAGAAGGAATTGTAATAGCAACAGTATTGGTTACCAATTGTTCTAAACTTACAGTTGGAATTGTTGGTACTTGCATAGTTACAAACATATATCTAGTTTCTCCAGGTAATAAATTTGTAAAATTATATGTAAAACCATATGCAGTAATTACGCTTCCAGCTTGCGAAGTACTTAGTACAGTTACTACAGGAGAATTTGTAAAAGTTACTGTTCCAGAAGCAATAGTTTGAGTTCCATAATTAGTATACTGAATTTGATTAACATAGGTAAAACCTGGTCTTGGTGGCGCACCAGATTGATACATAAATACTGCCAAATCATTAAAAGGTGTTGCGGTTAAAGGAAAATTATAAGTTGTAATTCCAGAATTGTTAGCTACAGTTATGTTAGAATAAGAAGCAGGAGCAACTGTATATTGTGAAGCATAAAAAGGATATACTGAAAAAGTTATGTTATAACTATTTGCAGGATTAGATTCATATAATATAACGCCATTATTATTAGAATTTGCTGAAGTTTGTGTTCCATTATTTACTTGATATGTGTAATTTCCATAATTAAAACTTTGTTCGCCATTGTTTTGAACTCCATTTCCATTAGTATCTAAAAATGCATTTAGTAGAATTCCATTTGAAATTGCTAGTGGAGTTGTTAAACCAGCATCATTTGAAACTTGATTTCCATTATTAAAACCAGTTACAACAGCTGTATTATTTACAAAGCCATTGTTTATATCATTTTGAGTTAAAACATAAGTACTTGTAAATGTTGTTGTATCAGATGAATTTGCGGCCAATAATGTTATGGTTTGATTAAAAGATTCAAGTTGACTTGTTAATGTAATATTTGAGATTGCATCAACACAAGTATTATTAGTAATTGTATAATTATAATTTATTACATCGCCAACATTAGTAAAACCATCATTATTATAATCTTGATAATTTCCAAAAATAGTTACACTTATTCCTTCATTATATGCAATAGCAACAGTAATACCTTGAGAAGTGCTGTTAAAGGAATTTGTTACAGAAATTACATTGTTGCCAGAATGTAAATTGGATAACGTTGCAGTTGTACCAGTTCCTATTAAAACTGGATTACCATTTAAATTTAAAATCCAATTTCCTGTTGAAGGCAAATTACTTAATGCTACACTTCCAGTATTTAAATTGCATGTTGGTTGCGTTATTGAAACAATTGTTGGATTAGCAAGAATATTTGTAACATTAGTTTTTGTTAATGTAGCTGTACTACAATTATTTGGGTTTGCAGTTTCGCAGATTTGATAATTAATTATAAAAAAATATGGAGTTGGTGGTCCAGACAATGTAGATACCTCACCATTTGAGTTAATTGTAAAATCAGTTGTATTGTTTATTGTTGTAATTGTAACATTAGATGCATTTGCTTGTAATCCGTTTATAGAATCGTTAGTTAAAACATTAAATGTTGCTAATGGTACATTAGAAATATCATCACTTGCAATAATTGTACTGTTTTTTACCGTAACACTTGCAACTGCATTTTTAAAATTATTAGGGTTTGCATTTTCTATAACTTTATAAATTAATAAATAATTACCTGGTGAAGTTCCTGCGGCAACAGTAACGCTATTTCCATTTAAAGATACACCAGAATTATTAGAACTTACAAAGCTTGCCGTATAATTTGTTGGATTTAAAATTATACCATTAAATGTATCATTAGCCATAACATTAGTTAAAGAAGTTCCGCCTGTTAATCCATTTATTCCAATTCCTTTATCATTTGTAAGTTGTAATCCTTGAGAATTTATAATATTAATAGTTTGAATAATTAATGTTGAGTTTCCACAAGCATCAGTTGCAGTCCAGTTTCTAATTATTGTATAATTTCCAAAATTATCTACTGCACTAGTTGTAGAATTAAAATTGACAAGTACATTACCTGAACAATTATCAGTAAAACTTAAAGTTGGAGTTAATGGAATAGAATTACTGTTAACAGTTACGTTTAGCGGAGAATTTCCAATAAGAATAGGACTTGTAGTATCTTGAACCGAGACTGTTTGTGTGTGTATAATTGTCTCTCCGCTATTGTCAGTAGCTGTCCAACTTCTAATTAATTGATATTGACCTGGACAAATTCCTTGATTTAAAACTTCATTAAAAGTTATCGATACACCGCCAGAAGTTGAAGATGCTGTTAAAGGTGTTGCAGAAGGAACTGATAAACATTCTACTGTCATATTAGCAGGCAAAGCAGAAGTCCAAACTAAATTAGTTGTTTTAGATTCATACCCAAAAGATATAATTGTAAAGTATAATAAAACCAAAGTGTAAAATTTTCTCATAATCAAATGTTTAGAAACCAAATGTAAGAATATTATTTGTAAATAAATAAATAATTGTTTTTATTTATCACAATTAGTTATCTAAAAAAACTCCAAATTCTAACTTTTTTAATAGGAATTTGGAATTTTACTATTGAAACTTTAAGTTTTACTCTTTAACAATCTTAAAAACTTTCTCCAACCCTAAAGAAGAAACCTTAACAAAATAAATTCCACCAGCAAGTTCAGATAAATTTAGTTCTGTATCTAAGGCATTTACATTTTTAGCAATCATTTTTTGTCCTAATAATGATAAAATTTCAACTGAATCTATAACCGAATTATTAGAAATTTTTAAATTATCTTTTACAGGATTTGGATAAAAATTGAAATTAGTAAAAGCAAAATT
>NZ_JAYUPK010000082.1:0-49917 GCF_043760115.1 Flavobacterium sp. | reverse complement strand
TTTTTAGTTTTAATTTCATTTGCATTTGCACAAGCACAAGATAAATTAAAAGATTCAGTAAAATTGGATGAAGTTATTATTAAAACTCAAAAAAAAGCTATAGAGCAAAAGCCAGATAGAACTATTTTTAATATTGCCGATCAACCCAATTTAAATGCTGGAACTTTAATGGAAACTATGAAGCAACTTCCGGGTTTAATATCATCAGATGTTGCTGGAATGATGTATCAAGGAAAATTATTGGAAGTTTTTTTAGATGGTAGACCATTAAATATTAATAATAACGAACTCAATTCTTTTCTTGAAGGAATGCCAGCCAATTCTGTAGATAGGATAGAAGTAATTACGCAACCTGGAGCAGAATTTCCTGCAACTGCTGGTGGCGCAATTTTAAATATTATTACCAATAAAAATGCTAAAAAGTATTTGAGTGCAACGTACACAACAAGTAATGCATTCAACTCTTATGATAAAATTCGTTTTAGAACTTACAACAGTCTTTTATTAAATGCGAGAAATAAATATTTTGGTTGGCAATTAAATATTGGTCAAAATTATAGAGAAAACGCACTTTGGAACGAATTTTCAAGAACTGATACAGGCGTTTTTTTATCAAATACTAAAACCGATAGAATAAATCGTTCTCAGTTTTTAAAAGCAGGATTAACATTTGATATTAAAAAGGATAGATTATTATTAAATTATGATGTTTTTACAAGTAATGGCGACAGCGAAATAGATGGATTTGGTGAAGGATTTACAACATCTGATAGAACTAAAAATCGTTCTACAAGGCAAGAAGCAACTGCCACTTATCAAAAAAGATTTAATGATAAGGATAAAAAATTAGATGTTGTTTTAAATTTTAATACTAATAAAAACGACTTTAATTTATTTGCAAAACTGCAAAATAATACCACTTTAAATAATCTTTCTAATCAAGATTTTTATAGTGCTAAAGTTGATTATTCTCAAAATTTTAAAATTTTAAAAGATGGAGGAAAAGTAAGTTTTGGTGCTTTGTATGACAAACTTATTTTTGATGCTAAAAGTTTTGGAAACTTAAATCTTCAATACGATAGAATCACTACTACTGGATATTTAGAATTTCAAGCAAAATATAATCAATTTGATTTTATATTAGGTTCAAGAGCAGAGAATTATGAAATAGGAGGAAAAACAAATGTTTCAGATTTAATTCCGTTTAATCAATTTCGATTTTTTCCTAATGCGACTGTACAATATAACGTTAGCAATCAAATTTTCTTGAATATGAATTACAATAAGAAAATAACATTGCCTTCTACATCTGCATTGAATCCAAATAATACAACGTATCAAAATCAAAATGTAAATACCATTGGAAATCCAAATTTACAACCCACAATTTTTGATAATTTTGAAGTAAAAATTAGTGCTTTTGATTATGCATATCTTGGTTATAATTTAAGTTCTGCAAAAAATCAAGTCATTCAAGAGTTGAGTGTGAATGCCAATCAGATTCAAAATACAAATTTGAATTTATCAGAAATTAAAATTCACAATTTTAATATTGCAATTCCGTTGCCTTATATGTTGTTTACCAAAGGATTAAAAGAAACTATGAAGTTTGATTTTAATCCAGATAAAATTAATTTTTTATACCTTTATACAGGTTATCAATACCATCAAATTCCTAATTTAGATACCAAAGGATTTTGGAGTATTAATTTAATGTCTCAAATTTTGTTACCAAAAGACATTAAGTTTGTAACCGAATTTGGAATAAATACTGCTGGTGGAAATTACTTTTATTTTGTTGCCGATAAACCTTTTGGAAACTACTTAGATTTTACTTTTAGTAAAAAATTCTTGAAAGATCAATTAACAGTTACACTTTATGCAGATGATGTTTTAAATATGAATAGAAGTTCGTTTCGTCCGGTAAATGCGCCTTTACTTGCTTATAATAAAAATGATACTCGAAAATTTGGGTTTACTTTAAATTATAAATTACCGACCAAAAATAAATTGGCTAAGGAAGATCCTAATTTGTTAAACAATGAAAAAAAAGAATCAGAAACTACTATTGGTAATTAAAAAAACCTGTAAATTATAAAACTTACAGGTTAAAAATAAATTTAAGATTTATTATAAAATATAATCAGTATTGATAAAATTAGATTCTTTATTATTTAAAAGTGCTTGTAAAATTTCATTATTATATTCATTGTCTTTAGAAGCAACAAATGTTCTTATAGAAAAAGAACGTAAGGCATCAAAAATACTCAATGTTCCCACAGCCGAATCTTTTCTACCAGTAAATGGATAAATATCTGGACCACGTTGGCACGAACTATTCAAGTTTACTCTAGTTACTAAATTTACAAGTGTATCAATTAAAGGAGCAATAGTTTTTATGTTTTTACCAAATAAACTCACTTGCTGACCATAATTAGACTCTGCCATATCATCAAGTGGTTCTTGAATATTTTTAAAAGTTAGTATCGGAACAACTGGACCAAATTGTTCTTCATAATACACTTTCATTTTTTTATTTATTGGATATAAAACCGCAGGATAAATATAATTTGCTACTCGTTCACCACCTTTTTTATTCAATACTTTTGCTCCATTTGCAATAGCATCGTCAATTAAACCTTGTAAATATTCTGGTTTGTCTTTTTCTGGTAATGGTGTTAAAAATACATTTTCATCCCAAGGATTTCCATAGTTTAATGCATCTACTTTAGCACAAAATCGTTTATTAAATTCATCAGCAATACTTTCGTGAACATATAAAATTTTAAGTGCTGTACAACGTTGACCATTGAATGACAAACTCCCAGAAATACATTCTTGGATAGCTAAATCTAAATCGGCATCTTCTAGAATTATGGCAGGATTTTTAGCTTCAAGTCCTAATATTAATCGCAATCTGTTTTTATTTGGACTTTGATCTTGCAACGCCACAGCAGCTTTACTGTTTCCAATTAATGCTAAAATTGATATTTTACCCGATTTCATAATTGGTGTTGCAACCTCACGACCACGACCGTAAACAATGTTAATTACACCTTTAGGAAAACTTTTTTGAAAAGCATCTAATAAAGGAGAAAGTAATAATACACCTAATTTTGCAGGTTTAAAAACTACCGTATTTCCCATGATTATTGCAGGAATAAGTAGTGTAAAAGTTTCGTTTAACGGATAATTATATGGTCCAAGACACAAAACTACACCAACTGGACCACGACGAACCATTGCATTAATGCCTTGATTCTTTGTAAACTTGGCCGAGTTTCTATCAATTATTTTATATTCTTCAATGGTTTCGTTAATATAATCTACAGTTCTGTCAAACTCTTTTTGAGAATCTGCCAATGATTTTCCAATTTCCCACATTAATAGTTTTACTACTTCATCACGAGTTTTTTTCATCTCGATAACAAAATTTTGCATGCATTTTATTCTATCAATAACTTTCATTGTTGGCCACGAACCTTGACCATTATTGTAAGCTAAAACTGATGATTCTAGTGCTTCAAGTGCTTCTTTTTCACCCATTACTGGAGTTGAACCTAATAATGTTGGTTCGTAATTTTCTGTAGATGAAATGGTGGAATAAATAGATGTAGTTTCTCCAACCCATTTTTTTAATTCACCATTTATTAAATAGGTTTCTTGGTTGAGTGGAGTTTTTATTTTAAATTTTTCAGGAATTGGTTGCATTATGTAATTTTAAAAATTATTGATTTTTAGTTAACTAAACTTTGAATGTAAGCAAGAAATCTAGAAATTATTCCAGGTTTTTCAGATCTTTCATTATCTAGTTTCTTTGCGCTTTCAAATGCTTTAAATGTTGAAATAAAAAATGTTATAAAACATAGTATAACAACAATATTTAATATTATTATGTCAATATTTTTCATATTATTTTTTCAATTTAAGGTTAAAGAAAATAAGTAATCCTACAATCGTTGGTGGCCATAATCCAATGAAGATTGCACGTTTCCAATCATTCATTACAACAAAATAATATTCTGAAATAAATATTAATACAATTACAACTATTAATGTAAATAATTCTGATTTTTTAAATTTGTCAAACATTTTAAATTTATTTAATTTATTAATTTTTTATAAAAGTAATACAAAAATTGTTTTGTTTAACATTTTGTTAATAACATTAAACAAAAAAAACCTGCAAGTATAAAATTGCAGGTTTGTTATAAACGTATTTTAAAAATTTATGATTTCAGACTTCCATCTTCCATCTACAAACTTCCATCTTATTTTATCAACTCAAAACTTCTCTTTACAAAGGCAGTTAAATCTTCTCCTTTTAATAATCCTTGAGAAATTTTAGCCAAATCTAAAGCTTGTTTCACCAAATGTTCTTGGGTAGATTTATCAGTTGTGTTTAAAATGGTTGTAGCTAATTCTGAATTAGAATTTACAACTAAATTGTACATTTCTGGCATATTTCCCATTCCAAACATTCCGCCACCACCAGATTGACTCATTTCTTTCATTCTTCGCATAAATTCTGGTTGCGTAATTATAAATGGCGATGCGTTACTGTCCATTGCTTCCAATTGCACATTATAAGTTGGTTTTGGAACCAATGTTTCTAAAACTGTTTTCAATTTTTCTGTTTCATCATCAGATAATTTAGAAATTTGAACTTCGTCTTTTTCTATTAATTTTTCTATAGAATCTCCATCAACTCTCACAAAAGTTAGGTTTTCATTATCGCCTTCTAATTTTTGAATTAAGTGCGAAATAATTGGAGAATCTAATAATAATACTTGGTAACCCTTGTCTTTTGCAGCAGCAATATAACTGTGTTGCGCATCTTTATTAGAAGCATAAAGAACAACAAGTTTACCGTTTTTATCGGTTTGATTGTCTTTAATTGCTTCTTTTAGTTCGTTAAGAATATAATATTTATTGTCTACAGTTGGATACAAAATAAACGAACCAGCTTTTTCATAAAACTTTGGTTCAGATAGCATTCCGTATTCTAAGACAATTTTAATATCGTTCCATTTCTTTTCGAAATCTTCTCTGTTTTCTGTAAATAATGCTTTTAATTTATCGGCAACTTTACGAGTAATATAGTTTGAAATTTTCTTAACATTACTATCTGCTTGCAAACCAGAACGAGAAACGTTTAACGGAATATCTGGTGAGTCAATTACACCTTTTAGCATTCCAAGAAATTCTGGAACAATTCCCTCCACATTATCTGTTACAAATACTTGATTTTGATACATTTGTATCTTATCTTTTTGCATTTGCATATCGTTAGACATTTTCGGAAAATATAAAATTCCAGTCAAGTTAAACGGATAATCAACATTTAAATGAATGTTAAATAAAGGTTCTTCAAATTGCATTGGATACAACTCGTGATAGAAAGTTTTGTAATCTTCATCAGTCAAATCTGCCGGTTGTTTTGTCCAAGCCGGATTTGGATTATTGATTATATTATCAACTTCAATTTCTTCTGCAACGTAATCATCTGCTGCATCTTCTGGTTTTGGAAGTGATTGTTTTTTAGTACCAAATTTTATTGCAATAGGCATAAACTTGTTGTACTTATTTAGCAATTCTTTAATTTTATATTCTTCTAAGAAATCTAAAGAATCTTCGGCAATGTGAAGAATAATTTCTGTTCCACGAGTTGTTTTATCGCTTGGAATTAAAGTAAATTCTGGACTACCATCGCAAGTCCAATGTGCTGCAGGTTCGTCTTTGTATGATTTTGTAATTAATTCAACTTTTTCTGCTACCATAAAAGCAGAGTAAAATCCTAGTCCAAAATGACCAATAATTCCTGAATCTTTAGCAGAATCTTTATATTTTTCTAGAAATTCTTCTGCTCCAGAAAAAGCAACTTGATTGATGTATTTTTCAACTTCGTCACTCGTCATTCCTAAACCTTGATCAATAATGTGAAGTTTTTTTCCTTCTTTATCAATTTTAACTTCAATAATTGGGTTGCCATATTCTACTTTAGCTTCGCCAATACTAGTTAAATGTTTTAACTTTAAAGTTGCATCTGTTGCATTAGAAACCAATTCACGAAGAAAAATTTCGTGATCATTGTAAAGAAATTTTTTAATTAGTGGGAAAATGTTTTCTACAGAAACATTAATTTTTCCTGATGCCATATTTTTGATGTTTATATTAGTATTTTAATTAACTTTAACTATTCAAATAGAATACCAAATTAAAATTTCTGACAAATTGACGTAGTGGGATTTCTACAAAATTATATTTGAATTGTATAAATGTTAAATTATTTTAATCTTATATATTTGTATCATTCAAATTATATTTAAAAATCAGTAAAAACACCTAGAAATAATAATTGATTGCAGTATACTTTTGACAAATAATAACTTAAAATTTAAAACAATGAAAAAAACCTTTTTACTACTACTTATGGCAACTTTGGTATTTGGATGCAAATCTAAATCGGCCACAAACACTAAACTTAACAACAAAGCAGAAGTTCTTGTTAAAGGAAATTGGAACATCTCATCAGTAACCTATCCAGGTTCAGATTATATTAAAGTAACTTCGTTTGATGTTGCCGATTCTAAATGTTTTGTTGGAAGTCAATGGAAATTTATTTCTAATAATAACAAAGGCGATATGGCATTAAATAATGCGGCTTGCACAGGATTTAGTTCTCCAATTACTTGGTTTATTAACAAAGAAGGACAATTTGTAATGAAAATTATAAACGAGACTAAATCTAAAAAAGTATTAGATGGTTACGTTTTAAAAGTGGCGAATATGACAGAAACTTCTTTTCAATTAATAGACAATATTAATGTAGGAGGAAAAAATGTTGATGTAGTTTACCAATTTGCAAGAAATTAATTTAAAAAATAAATAAGATGAAAAAATACATAGTATATAGTTTAGTTACAGTTTTAAGTTTTACAACAATTTTAAGCAGTTGTAAAGCAGTAAAAAATTCAAATAATACCCAAAGAGGAGTTGGAATTGGCGCTGTTGCTGGTGGAGTTCTTGGAGCAGTTCTTGGAAACAATCTAGGAAAAGGTGGAAATGGAGCACTTGGAGCAGTTCTTGGTGGTGTAGTTGGTGGAGTTGCTGGTGGTTTAATTGGTAAAAAAATGGACAAACAAGCTAGAGAAATTCAAACTGCTTTGCCTGGTGCACAAGTAGAAAGAGTAGGTGAAGGAATACGTTTAGTTCTTGGAGAAAATTCTGTTCGTTTTGATACTAATAAATCTACTTTAACTGCTGCTGCAAAAGCTAATTTAGACAAAATTATTCCAGTTTTAAAAAGTTATGAAGATACTAATTTAGTAATTTATGGATATACTGATAGTACAGGAAAAGTAGAATACAATCAAACATTATCAGAAAATAGAGCTGCATCTGTAAAATCTTATTTGGCTTCTAAAGGTTTAAGTACTGCTAGAATTACAACTACTGGTTTAGGTATTGCAGATCCAATTGCAAGTAATGAAACTGCAGATGGAAAAGCTAAAAATAGAAGAGTTGAATTTGCAATTACAGCCAACGAAAAAATGGTTGAAGATGCTAAAAAAGAATCTGGAAATTAATACAATTTTTAATTTATATAAAAAAACGACTTCAATTTGGAGTCGTTTTTTTTTGATTTCAAAATTATTGAACGAACATTAACAAAACTTTTTGTTTAATATGTTTTGCAATACGTTAAACAACACTTAACTTTACAACATAAATTTTATAGTATGGAAACAGTAAAAAAAACAACTGCTAAAAAGAAATTGATTGACGATAATTTTATCATTTCTAAATATATGGAAACGGTTCTAGAAAATAGTATGGAACCTAAAAACGTATATTTATTTTGCAAAGAACACAAAATTATAGAATCAGAATTTTACACTTTTTATGGATCTTTAGATGCAGTTAAGCAAGATGTTTGGACTAAATTTTTCGAAAATGCATCTGCTACAATTGAAAAGGATGAAGCATTTGAAAATTATTCAGATAAAAATAAATTATTAACATTGTATTTTACATTGTTTGAAATTTTAACATTAAATAGAAGTTATGTACTTTTTACATTGAAAGAAAATGAAAAAGGAATTCATAATTTAAAAACGCTTAAACATTTTAGAAAGTATTTTAAAGAATTTGTAGAAAATATTATTGAAAGTGAAACTGAAAATAAAAGCGAAAGAGTTTCAAGAATAACCAAACCGGTTTTTGCAGAAGGTGCATGGCTTCAATTTTTATTTTTATTGAAATATTGGATGGAAGACAGTTCCAAATCATTTGAAAAAACCGATGTTTTAATAGAGAAATCAGTTAATACTGTTGTTGATTTATTAGATACAAAACCATTAGAAAGCTTGTTCGATTTAGGAAAATTCCTTTTTAAAGAAAGTAGAAATTAATGAAAACGATTGATAGAATTCCAACAAATAAGATAGACAGAGCAAGTCAATTAGTTAAAACTGGATTTAAAGTAGGAGGAAATTATATTGCTTATTATGGCGAAAAAATTGTAAATCCTAAATTAAATAAAGACAAACTAAACGAGAATAATGCTGAGGATATTTATGATGGACTCAAAAATTTAAAAGGAAGTGCGTTGAAAGTGGCTCAAATGTTGAGTATGGACAAAAGCATTATGCCACAACAATATGTAGATAAATTTTCGTTGTCGCAATTTTCAGTTCCGCCATTATCTGCGCCATTAGTTAGAAAAACTTTTAAAAAATATTTTGGAAAATTTCCAGAAGAATTATACGACACGTTTTCGCCAGATGCTATGAATGCTGCCAGTATTGGTCAAGTACACAAAGCAACCAAAGATGGGAAAAATCTTGCTGTGAAAATCCAATATCCAGGTGTAGCCGAAAGTATAAGTTCTGATTTAACTATGGTTAAGCCATTTGCAACAAGAATGTTTAACCTTAGAGGAAAAGATTCTGAAAAATATTTTAGAGAAGTAGAGGATAAACTTTTAGAAGAAACTGATTATAAATTAGAATTAAAACAAAGTGTTTCAATATCTAAAAAATGTTCTGAAATTTCAAATTTACGTTTCCCAGAATATTATCCAGAGTTGTCATCTGATAAAATATTGACAATGCAATGGATTGATGGTGTTCACTTATCAGAATTTACAAAAGTGAATGAAGATAGAGCGAAAGGTGACAAAATTGGTCAGGCAATGTGGGATTTTTATATGTTTCAAATGCATGGTTTAAAAGAAGTTCATGCTGATCCTCATCCTGGAAATTTCTTAATAGATAAAGATGATAATTTAATTGCCATTGATTTTGGTTGTATTAAAAAAGTACCAGATGAATTTTATGTTCCTTATTTTGAATTGGCATCAGTAGAAGTTATCGATAATCCAATAAAATTTAATGAAAAATTGTACGAGTTAGAAATTTTAAGAAAAGACGATTCGCCTGAAGAAGTGAAGTATTTTACTAAAATGTTTCATAATTTGTTAAGCTTATTTACCAAGCCATTTCATGGTGATTTCTTTGATTTTTCTGATGAAGAGTTTTTTGGAAATATTGCTAAAATGGGAGAAGAATTAACAAAAGATACACAATTAAGAAAAATGAATGGAAACAGAGGTTCTAAACATTTTCTTTACATAAACAGAACGTTTTTTGGATTATATAATTTATTACATGATTTAAAAGCTAGAGTAGATACAAAATCTTTTGAAAAATATATAAAATAATAAAGGTTGTTTTATTGGTTAGGTTGATAAGAGCAATTTTCGGTTTTTGAAAATTGCTCTTTTCTTTTTTAGTTTAGTTTGAAGGTGTTGCTTGTATTCTAGTTTCAGCTTTTTTGGCTTCTTCTTGTAATTGAAAATAATCTATAAAACCTTTTGGCATTGGGGTTGGTTTGTAGTTTTTCTTTTGCTCTTCTTGAAAGCGAACATTTTCATTGTAATTTATTGGTGGTGGAGTTGCATATTGATTGTATTGTCTAGTGTCTCCTTCACCCCAAAGTGGATCATTACCAAAACGATGGTCTTGAAAATGTAAACGTTTAGCCATTATTCTAAATGAAAAAGTGATGTTTGATGTTCCTCCATTTTTTTCTTTTACTATAAAACCTTTATTGTCTGCATCTTTTATAACTATTAATCCATTGCTTTCACCTTCTTCTTGAAGGAATACTCTCATCGGATGGGTTGCATCAACAAAAATAGTTTCTAAAAATATTGGATCCAATTGAATATGAATACTTCCGTTTACTAATTGTCCTCCTCCAACATCTTCAAACCAAACTTCGGGTAATTCAGTAACATACAATAATTGATTTCCTTTACTTGTGCCTACACTTGCAGTTTTTGTTCCGTTAGTAATTACATGATTTCCGTTAAAATATCCGCTATAATTTGCATTGTTTGCTCTCCATCCTACAACTGCAATATCATTATTTCCAGTTATTAGTCCACCTCCAAATCCTAAACCATAAACACCAATACCAAAAGCAGATCCATTGTACAAACCTAAAACACCCATGTGTTGATTTCCAGAACTGGCTTGATTGTTACCTAAAACTGCGGTTCCGCCTGTTGCTATATTTGTAGTTGGTATTGAACCAGTTACTCCTGCTCTTATATTTGAAATATTAGTTCCACCATATGAACCAAAAACGCCAGAACCCAATCCGCTACCATAATATTCACCTTGAACAGAAGAAAAATTTGTAGTTCCAGCTTGTACAGATCCATAAACACCACCACCATCATTTGAGGTATAACCATTTATTGCCCAAGGAAAAGTTGCATTACCAACTGCATTCATTAAATCTCCTGCTAAAGCAGTATTTAAAGTTCCCACAAAAAATTCACCAAGACTACTAAATCTTCCTCTATAAACACCACCAGTTCTAAAATCTAAATTTTGTGCATCGGTAGTTCCAATAAAATTTGTTCCAGCTGTTGTAATAGTTCCACCTGTTGTTCCTGCATTTCCTAAAGTACTCCAAGCAAAATCGCTATTATTTGCCCAAGTTACATTTCCAGTTCCATCAGTTCTTAGTATTTGTCCAACAGTTCCTCTAGAAGGAGGAAAAATATAAGTATTGGCAGTTGTTGTTCCAATACCAACATTTCCTAGAAAATATCCAGCAAAATTTGTTGCTCCAGGTTTTAATACTGATGAATAAACTCCATAGTGTGTTCCGCCAGATAAACTTCCAATTGAATTATAATTTGCATATTTAGTTCCTGTTCCAGTTCCGTCAGTCTGATTCCAAGTTCCATATTGAGTTCCATTTCCAATGCTATTTATTATATTTCTTGTTGCCCAATAATTACCACTACCAGAACTATATATTTCTGAGTTAACACCATAATTATCTCCAGTTCCACTAGATGTAATTGTATTTGTCACACCAACTGTTAAACCATTTCCAGAGCCACCAATTGTATTGAAAATTCCGAAATGATTACCATTGCTGTTATTTGCAATATAATTATCAAATCCAACTAATGCTCCTGAAGTAGAACCTGTTATTTGACTGTGAATACCAATATTATTAGCCGTACCAGATGTATTAAGATAATTTTGAGTTCCATATTTAATACCAGTTCCTGTACCTGTTAAGAAGTTTTTTAATCCAACATGAATGCCGTTTCCTGTATTTAAAATCTCGTTTATTGTACCATTTTTAACACCGTTACTCGTACCACTAATTTGGTTGTGAACACCAGTGTGTATAGTGTTACTATTATTTGTTATATTAATTAAGTTAAAAGCACCATATTGTGCGCCCATTCCACTTCCAGTTAATTCTGTATAACTACCATAATGATTTCCATTTCCTGTATTTGGAATTGTGGTATAAGTACCAAATTGATTTCCAGTTCCAGTTCCAGATAACGTATTATAATTAGCATAATGAACTCCTGTTCCAGTTCCAGTTAAACTATTTTTTAAGCCAAAACTATCGTCATTAGTAGAACCTCCAACAGTATTTGAAATCCCAGTTTTATCAATAGTATTAGTGGTAGCATTATTAAAATCATTATTTACACCAATGTCAAAACTAGTATTATTTACTTCCAAAGGAAAATTAGCTGTATTTTTACCAATAGCTAAATTTCCAGTATGAAACATATCGTCTGTAATAGCATTTGGAGCTAAAGTCGTTCCTTCTTCATACCAATCGTGATCACCATTGGCGGTTGATGAAATTCCTATCCAAGTTAAGGTTGGAAAATCCCAATAATAAAATCCTTTTTGAAATGTTGGAGATAAATTAGTTGTTAAATAAACTAACATTCCTTGTTGTGCAATTGTGGGAACTGCTATTAAATTATCAACTTTCGGAATTAAAATTCCATCATCAATTGCTGGCGAAGCTTGGTTGGAAGATCGAATATCTAACTGAGCATCAGGAACAATAGTTCCCACACCAACCTGTGCAAAACTGATTTTAAAACATAAAATCAATACAATAATAAGGTAACTTTTCATTTTCATAATCTTCCACTTTGGTTATTAATACTCTATTAAAATTAATGAAAATATATTAATTACGCACTAATTGTCGTTATAAGATAATGTTTTATCGATTAAATGCACAATATTATAATAATATGCCATTTTTAAATCTTAAATATATTTTAAATTTTAAGTTTCTTATTTTTACAGAATGCTAAAAGTATCCAATTTAGAGTTTTCCTATTTAAAAAAATTAACCCTTTTCAACACTAATTTCAATTTAGAAAAAGGTAAAAATTTGGTATTGATTGGAGAAAGTGGTTGCGGAAAAAGTACTTTATTAAAATTAATTTATGGTTTGTTTGATTTAGATAAAGGAACTATATTTTGGAATGATATTGAAGTTCTTGGACCAAAATACAATTTAATTCCAGGAATGAATTTTATGAAATATTTGGCGCAAGATTTTGATTTAATGCCTTTTATAACCGTTGCAGAGAATGTTGGAAAACACTTATCTAATGTTGATTTAGAGAAAAAACAACAACGAATTTTAGAGTTGCTTGATGTTGTAGAAATGACAGAATATGCATCTGTAAAAGCTAAATATTTAAGTGGCGGACAAATGCAACGAGTAGCAATTGCAAGGGTTTTAGCTTTAGAACCAGAATTGTTATTACTAGATGAACCTTTTAGTCATATAGATAATTTTAGAAAAAATTCGCTTAGAAGAAAATTATTTGAATACTTCAAGTTAAAAAATATTACAACCATAATTGCAACTCACGATAGTACCGATGTTTTATCGTTTTCTGATGAAGTTTTGATATTAAAAGCTGGAAAAATTATTGAAAAAGGAATTCCAAAAGATATTTATAATTCTCCAAAATCAGTATATATTGCTTCTCTTTTTGGCGATGTAAATCAAATTTCTTCTCACTTTTTTAACGAGAAAAATGATGATAGTATTTTATTATATCCGCATCAATTAGAAGTTGTTAAACATTCTAAACTTAAAGTTCTCGTAAAGAAAACTTATTTTAGAGGAAGTCATTATTTAATAGAATGCAACTATGAAAATGGAACTTTATTTTTTGAAAACAAAACTAATATTGATTTAGAAACTGTGGTTTTTTTAAATAAAAAAGACCTTTGATTTTTCACTTCAAAGGTCATTTACATTTTTTTTAATTTTTCAAATACTTTTCTAAAAACTGATCTTGTTCCCAAAGTAAGTGTAAAATATTATCTTTTGCTACATAACTGTGTGCTTCTTTTGGTAGTATTACCATTCTTGCTGGCGCACCAAGTCCTTTTAAAGCTTGAAAGTAACGTTCTGTTTGCAAAGTAAAAGTCCCAGGATTGTTATCGGCTTCACCGTGAACTAGCAATAATGGTGTTTTCATTTTATCTGCATTCATAAAAGGCGACATGGTATTGTAAACACTTGGAGTTTCCCAGTAATTACGTTGCTCACTTTGAAATCCAAACGGAGTTAATGTTCTATTATAAGCACCACTTCTGGCAATTCCGCAAGCAAAAATATTGGAATGTGTAAGCAAGTTTGCTGTCATAAATGCACCATAAGAATGTCCGCCAACTGCCACTTTTTTTCTGTTTATGTAACCCAATTTATCAACAGCATCAATTGCTGCTTCTGCATTATCAACAAGTTGTGTAATAAAATTATCGTTTGGTTCAGTAGTTCCTTCTCCAATTATTGGAAAAGCAGCATCATCAAGAACTGCGTAACCTCTTGTTACCCAATATACAAATGAACCATAGTATGGCGCAGTAAATTCATTTGGGTTTTGACTGCCTTGTCCAGCACTGTTTTTATCCTTGTATTCTGCTGGATATGCCCAAATTAATAATGGTAATTTTTCTTTTTTAGTTTTGTCGTAACCTACAGGTAAATATAGCGTTCCGCTAAGTTCAACACCATCTTTTCGTTGGTATTTTATAACTTCTTTATATACATCTTTTATGCTTTCAAAAGGATTTTTAAAACCTGTAATTGAAGTAATTTTTTTAGATTTTATGTTTCTAAAATAGTAATTAGGATATTCATTTTTAGATTGCATCATTACCAAAACATCTCCTTTTTTAAAATCTTCAATTGATAAAATATCTTCTTTTTTATCTTTATAAGTTGAGGTATAAAGACGTTTTGCTTTAAATGTTTTTAAATTATACTCAGCAATAAATGGAAATTGACCTTCTTTTGTAAATCCGTCACCAATTAAAAATGCATTATTATTTTCTAAAGCTAAAACATATCTGTTGAATTCATTTTTCTTGGTTTCAAAACTTCCTGGATCAGAATAAATATCTTGCGAATTTCTGTCAAATAATACTTTTTGTGCTTTTAATGGATTGGACGGATTGATAAGAAAAGTTTTTTCATTTCTAGTATCGTACCATTGTTCTGATAAAATTGCTGTAGTTTCATTTCCCCAAATTATTCCGCTATAACGTTGAACTGTTTTGGTTAAAGTTGATGGATTATCAGTAAAAGGCGCATTCCATAAAAAAACTTCATCTCTAAAAGCTACAGTATTTGCAGGATTTCCTTCATCTAATGCTTCAACATAATATAATGTTGCTGGTTTGTCTAATCGCCAACTCATATTTCTTTTTCCTTTTCTAACCGCCATAAAACCTTTCGGAATTATCTCGTTTAACGGAACTTCATTTACCGTTTTTAAAGCTGTTCCATTTAAATCACAAACAACAGTTTTTGATGGAAATCTATCTAAAGGAACAATGTAAGAAAATGGTTTTTGAATAGTTGTAATCATTATTAAGGTTCCATCTGGCGAAAATCCTAGTCCAGAATATAAATCGGCTTCTTTATATAATGTAGCATTTCCGTCAAGAGAAATTTTGTATAATTCGGATGTTACTAAGTTTTCAAAATTTGTTTCATCAGTTTTATTTTTCAATAAATCCTGATAGGTTCTATTTTGCGATTTTTTTCCGTCAGCATTAGAAATAATTGGTCCACTTGGTAAATCTTTTTTGGTGTCTAATAATTGATTTCTGTTTTTTGGCAACATTTTTACTAAAATACTTTCACTATTATTGAACCAGTTAAATGGATTTCCTAGATTGGCATTTAGTTTTGCATCAGTAAGTTTAATAGCTTTTGCAGAAGCAACATCAATTATCCAAAGTTCAACTCCTGTAGCAATTGTATTTGTAAAGGCAATTTTCTTTTCGTTTGGCGACCAAGCAACATTAGTAATTTTTGCATTTTGTGGCAAACCAGAAACTTGAATTTCGTCTTTTCCTGAAACTTTTCTAATTTTTAAATTATTTATGTAAGTAACAGCGCTAGAGATGTTTGTAACTGGATTAATTCGCAATCCGCCCAAACGCATTTCTTCTTGATTCAAATCGTCCAATGTTTTATAGGTATTTCTATAAGACAATAACATATATTCTTTTTTGGTATCCATAGAAACCGATGGCGCACGTTCATAATCGGCTAAGTCTAAGATAGATTTTGGTGGTTTTTGATAGGAAACATTTTCTTGTGAAAATCCTAAAAAAGAGATGAATAGCAATAATAGAAATTTTATTTTCATAAAAATAAATTGAAGTTAGTTAGTGAATTATTGGACTAAAATAAGACAAACTTGTTACATAAATAATTTGTTTTAAAGTTTTAACAATTTTTATACTATTGATAAATCATTTATCTTTACAAAAATATTTATTGATGAAAAAGTTTTACATTTTATTAGTACTAGTAAGTTCATTTTCAAATGCTCAACTTAGTTGGTCGCCAATTACAACAATTCCTACCGATGTAAACGGTCAGCGATTTGATGATGTTTTTTTCTTAAATGAAAATTTAGGTTGGGCAATTAAAGGATATTATTCGGCACTTTTTAAAACTACAGATGGTGGTGTAACTTGGACACAGCAAATTGCAAATGGTGGTTTGGGTGGATTTTTATATTTTAGAAATGTTGAATTTATTGATGAAAATATAGGATTTTTAGGAACTTTAAGTGGTTCATTTTTTAAATCTATAGACGGTGGAACAATTTGGAATGAGGTAACTACTATTTCTCCAAATCCTCCTGCAATATGTGGTATGGATGCAGTTGGAACTTCAACAATTTATGGTTGTGGTACTTATTTTGGTCCAGCATTTATTATAAAATCTACAGATAGTGGAACGACTTGGCAACATATTGATATGAGTGCTTATGCCACTACTTTGGTAGAGGTTTTATTTTTAGATGAAAATATTGGTTTTGCTGCAGGTGGTAATTCTAATGGAGCAGTAATTTTAAAAACTATTGATGGCGGAACAACTTGGACTACATTATATAACGGAACAATTGCAGGAGAAAATGTTTGGAAACTTCAAATTTTATTAAATTCTGGCAATAATGTAATTTTTGGATCTGTAGAATCTTTTGCTCCTAATAATGGTAGAATGGTTAAAAGCGTTGATGGTGGAAGTAATTGGATATCTAAAAATGTACCAGATATAAATGTTCAAGCAATTGGCTTTGTAACTGAAAATCATGGCTGGATTGGAGGACATCAGACTGGTTTTTTTGAAACTTTTGATGGTGGTGACACTTGGACAAATACTACAGTAGGAAGTAATTTAAATAGAATTATATTTTTTTCAGATGTGCTAGCGTATGCTTGTGGAACTACGATATATAAAATGACAAACAATTTATCAACAACAACTTTTCAAGAGCAAGCTAGAGTTCCTTTAAAGGTTAGCGTTGCTCCAAATCCAATAAAAGATAAATTAAATGTTTCAATAGATTTTATTGGTAGTGATAATTTAATTTTAGGATTATATTCTTCAACAGGACAATTATTATCAGAACTTAAAAAAGATTTAATTTCATCTCCACAAACTAAAAATTACACTTTTGATTTTCCTTATTCTAGTGGAATTTACATTTTAAATTTACATACAAATACTGGTAGACAATCTATCAAAATTATAAAGTAGAATTAATTGTACAATGATTATTTGTTAAATTAGAAAAAAAAATATAATTTTAGTTCCTATTTACTTAACAAACTAAAAATACAATTATGGGAAAATTTGTAATTTCAACTAGAAAAAACGGCGAATTTCAATTCAATTTAAAAGCAGGTAACGGTCAAACAATCTTAGGAAGTGAAGGTTATAAAACTAAAGCGGCTTGCGAAAACGGAATAGAATCTGTTAGAAAAAACTCTCAAGACGAAGGAAGATTTGATAAACTAGAAGCTAAAAGTGGTCAACCTTACTTTAATTTAAAAGCTGGAAACGGACAAGTTATTGGAAACAGTGAAATGTACGAAAGTGTAGCTTCAAGAGATAACGGAATTGCTTCTGTAATGAAAAATGCACCAGATGCAACTGTAGAAGAAGTAGAATAATTTTTATAAAATTCACTATGAACCAATTTATTAATTTAGATTGGTTTTTTTATTGAAAAAAGTGAAAAAAACTTCATTACTTAAAATTTAAAAATCTAACAATTGTTAAATATTTGTATCAAGAATAGCATCGGTTTTAAAAGATGACTAAATTTGTGCTACTAAATTTGCTAAATAAATAAAATATGTATCATTCTAAAATAGCTGGTCTTGGATATTACGTTCCAGAAAATGTTGTAACAAATAACGATTTATCCAAAATTATGGATACTAACGACGAATGGATTCAAGAACGAACCGGAATTAAAGAGCGCCGCCACATTATTAGAGGAGAAGATACAACTACAACTATGGGAGTAAAAGCTGCCAAAATTGCAATTGAACGTTCAGGAGTTGCTAACGAAGATATAGATTTTGTTGTTTTTGCGACGTTGAGTCCAGATTATTATTTTCCTGGTCCAGGAGTTTTGGTACAAAGAGATTTAGGTTTACGAACTGTTGGCGCATTAGATGTTAGAAATCAATGTTCGGGATTTATTTATGCATTATCGGTTGCAGATCAATACATTAAAACTGGAATGTATAAAAATATTCTTGTTATTGGTAGTGAAGTGCATTCTACAGGATTGGATATGACTGATAGAGGAAGAGGAGTTTCTGTAATTTTTGGTGATGGTGCAGGCGCAGCAGTTGTGAGTAGAGAAGAAGATTTATCTAAAGGAATTCTTTCTACACATTTGCATAGTGAAGGTTTGCATGCTGAGGAATTAATTGTAAAAGCACCAGGAATGGGAAGTCGTTGGGTAACAGATATTATTGCAGATAATGATCCAAATGATGAAAGTTATTTTCCCTATATGAACGGACAATTTGTGTTTAAAAATGCGGTGGTTCGTTTTAGTGAGGTAATTATGGAAGGTTTAGCAGCCAATAATCTTGAAGTTTCCGATATTGATATGTTGGTTCCACATCAAGCTAATCTTAGAATTTCGCAATTTATACAACAAAAATTTAAATTAACAGACAATCAAGTTTTTAATAATATTCAAAAATACGGAAACACAACTGCCGCTTCAATTCCAATTGCTCTTACAGAAGCTTGGGAATTAGGAAAAATAAAATCTGGAGATACTGTTGTACTTGCTGCTTTTGGTAGCGGATTTACTTGGGCAAGTGCTATAATTAAATGGTAGGAATTTACAATTTAAACGCAAATCTAATTATTTTTTAGTTGGTTTTTCAAATACCATAATATTAATAGTTATCGATGAAAGTAATCGCATTATTTGTCATTCTGACGAAGGAAGAATCTCTTTGTTTTTTTACTTGAATTGTTTGTGGAGATTCTTTCTTTGTCAGAATGGAAAAGCATCACAACAAAATAAAATTAGAATAGAAATCAAGTTTAAATAAAATACAAAAACCTCGAATTGCACTTCGAGGTTTTTTAGTTCAAATGGTATTGTTTTTTGGCAGTTATCGTTTCAATGTAAAATGGGCTTTAAATTCTTTAGATTCTCCATTCTTTAAGTAAGAAATAGTAAACCAGTAATCGTCAGCAATCAGTATTTGATTGTTGTACATTCCATCCCAACCTTGACCAGATGGTTTTATTTGTTTTAATAATTTTCCGTATCGGTCATAAATATATATTGTTGCAAATTGCTGTTCAGATAAATCTACAATATTCCAAGTTTCATTAAATCCATCGCCATTTGGAGTAAAATATTTAGGATAATTTACCACAATTGCTTCAACAGATGTTGTTCCGCAACCGTTTTTATCTCTAACAGTTATGATATGAATTCCAGACATTACATGATCAAATATTGGACTGTCTTGAAATTGACCATCATCTAACTGATATTCATAATCGCCACCAGTTCCAGTTGCTTCAATTGTTACAACTTGATTATTGGCAAAATCTTCATTAACTGTATACGCTATAATTGCTGGCTCAGATGCATTTGCTGTAGCAAAAACTTCGGCAGAAACACAACCAGTAATAGTATTTGTAGCAATTACACTAAAAGTTCCAGCTACGTTAGTTTGATAATTTGCGCCAGTTCCAACTTGAATTCCTGTTGCATTAAACCATTGAAATGTGTGAGTACTTGATGATAATCCTGACATAAATACATACGGATTTAATAACGTATTGGTTTTACTGTCAATACACACAATTCCATCTTTAGGTGTTGGTTTTGGTAATTTATTTACAATTATCGTAATCTGTTTTACGTCATAACAATTTGGAGCTAAACTATTACTAACTCTAACAAATGCTGTTGTAGAAGTTGTATTTAAAATAGTATTTATATTAGCATTAGCTTCTTGAGAAGTGGCAAAATAAGTAATACTAAATTCACTTCCTGTTTGATTTCCTAAAATAGTTGCATTTAATTGCGCCAAATTAAAAGCTGTAATTCCATCGTTTAATCCATCTTCATCGCAAACGGTTCTCATTATTATTGGAACTGAATTTGCAATTGGAGTATCAATAATGGTTATATCAAACTGAGTTTCATCAGAACAATTCGGATTAAATCCTGAATTTGCAAATACATAAATAGTTTTACTAGTAGAAATTGAACTTCCTTGTGCAATCATTCCACCAGTTCCGTTTGCGCCATTATAATAATTTCCTACTGATAAAGTTGGTAAAATGTAGCTTTCGCAAATAGTAACATCTTGCAATTGATCTACATTAAATATAGTTACACTAAATAGTTTTTCGTCAAAGCAATTTGGAGTTGTACCAGTTTGGGCATAAACAAATAAAGTTTGATTAGTAGTTAAAACTGTTCCTGCTAAAATCTCTGCTCCAATTCCACCAGATTGTGAAAAATAGTTCCCAACTGTTAAACTTGGTAAAGTATATGAATTACAAACAGTTACATTTGGAATAGTACCAATTACAGGAGTTTTATTAATTGTTACAACAAAACTACTTTCGTTGGTACAATTAATTCGTTCTCCAGATTCTATAAAAATATAAATTGTTTGAGTAGAAGTTATAGTTGTTCCAGCAGCAATTTGAGTTCCAGTTCCAAATGGACCATTTGGTTGCGTATAGTATTTATTGCTTCCAGTTAAAGCTGGTAAAACATAACTATCACAATGAGTTTCGTTTGCCACAACTTGAGCATCAATTGTAAAAATATTTAATTGAAAATTGGTTTCATTTACGCATCCATTTGCCACAGCATAAATATAAACTAATTGCGAAGTTGTTAAAACAGTTCCACCATTATACATCGTTCCTGTTCCGTTTGGTGCTGTAAAATAATTTCCATTTACTAAATTTGTTAATGTGTACGAATGACAAGCATCAATTTCTGATCTTGAATCAATAAATGGAGGTAAATTTACAGTTACATTAAATGAAACATCGTTTGTACAACCATTATTATCATTCAAATAAATATAAATTGTTTGCGAAGTTGTTAAAACATTTCCAGCAAATAACGCAGTTCCTGTTCCGCCAGAACCAGTAAAATAATTTCCTATTGGAATATTTGGTAAAACATAATTTTCACAAGCAACTGTAATTGTTGGAACTTCAATAACTGGAAGTTGTATGGTTACTGTAAAATTATAATTATCTGTGCAATTGGGTTGCGATTGACTAACTGCATATACATAAATTGTTTGCGTAGTATTAATAATTGTTCCGGCAGCAATTTGAGTTCCAGTTCCCATTGGTCCAGTAAAATAATTTCCAACTGCAAGTTGTGGTAAAACATATTGCGCACATTTTGTAATTGAAGTTGGAAAATCAATTCCAATAACTACTTGAAAACTTGATTCGCTAACACAATTGGCAGTTTGACCAAAAATATAAATTGTTTGCGATGAGGTAATTGCTATTCCAGCAGGAATTTGATTTCCAGTTCCGCCAGCTGCATCATAATAATTTCCAAAAGTTAATGGTTGTAAAATATAGGAAGTACAATCAAAAGCATTTGTAAAAATCGGAACATCTTGAGATTGTACAATTTCTATTGTAAAAGATAAATCCAATACACAAAATGGTGGCGTTACTGATTGAAAGTAAAAATAAACAGTTTGATTGGTAGTAATTTCTGTTCCACCAGGAATCATAGAACCATTTCCGCCTGTTTCGGTAAAATAGTTACCAAATTGTAAAGCAGGTAAAGTATAGCTATCACAGTATATTCCTGAACCAATAGTAAATTGATCTGGTTCAATTATTAAAACCATAAAGTTACTCTCATTAGGACAACTTGGAGTTGCAGTACTAGTATTGTAAATATAAATTAACTGTGAAACTGTAATAATATCGCCAGCAAATAATGCAGTTCCAGAACCGTTTGATCCTGTAAAATAATTTCCATTATTTAATGGTTGCAATGTATAACTGTCACAAGTAATTACATCTTCAAGAGAGTCAACAAGTGGTAATGCTGAAACTATTAAATTTGCACTTGTAACTGCAAAACAAGTTGGATCATCAAGTAATTGAACTCTTGGATAAATTGTCGCGCCACTAGAAGTATAATTAAATGGTAACGGATTTGTTCCTGCATTTGCATCTGCCAATGTTGAATAATAAACTACATTATATAAATTTATAGATTGACCATTTAATATTTGACTGTTTAAATTTTCTAAAGAAAAACTTGCTTCACTTGTAATTACGTTACTAGAACATTTTACATAATTACTTGGTTGATTGGCAATTGGAGCGTTTGTAACTAATAATTCAAATGATTTTACAACATAACATCCAACTTCATTTGGGTTATTAATTCTAACATACACTGTTGTATTTGGCGCGCTAGAATAATTTAATGGCAATGCATTTACATTATTATTTGCATCAGCAATTGAAGTATGATAAGACAAAACCAATTGTGGACTTGTACCAATATTCATATAAGCAGTGTTTATTGATAAATCATAATTGTAAGTACTAGAACCATTATCACATTTATAAATATTTTTAGGATTGGATGACGTAAACGATGGTAAAAACTCTACTATTACAAAATCTGTAACCGTTTGACATGGAAATGAAGCATTGGCATAAGTCAATTCATAAGTTCCAGGTTGAGAAACCGTTAATGTTGGATTGTTTTGACCAGAAATTACAACTCCATTTTTTTTCCAAACAAAACTATATAATGTTGGATTTAAACCAGAATCTAAAAGTGTAGTTTGGTTAAAACATATTGCAGTATTGTTAGCAATTGTTAAATCATTTCCTAAAACTTCTTGACCAATATTAAAACTATTTGAAGATAAAAATATTGCCGAGTCCGATTGATAATCACTTCTATCTGCAATAACCAATTTTATTTTATAAGGAATATTTGGCGATAATGATGCCGATGCATTTAATACAACAGTTTGTCCATTAAAATTTGTAGCAGAATTTGCAGCATTAGAACCTCCATTAAAAGATCCAAAATACTGTGAATTTGCAGAAGCACAAGTAGAATTGTATAAAAAATCTCTAATGGTAACAACAGATATTGGTGTATTTGTACCTGAAACAACTGCTAAATTAGTTGTAACACCAGTTACTGTATTTGTTAATAGAAAAGCAAAAGCATCTGAAAATTGACATTGAAAATTACCATATTCTTCCGATGCAAATAGAAAATCAAAATCAAAATGTGGTGATAGTGGAACAAAATCAAATTCTAAAACGGTTGCATTTGCCGATGTCATAGTAATTCCTGCCGCAGCCAAAGTTGCCTCTAATGATGCATCTCCAGTCCAAGAAGCATTTCCAGCAGAAAGTATAGTAGCATTAGGACCAACGGCTTGATTTACATTTCCAGTAGTTAAAATTACACCACTTTGCATAGGAAAATTGGGATTGGTATTTTCAAAATATCCAATTCCGTTTGTAGAGCCAAAATTAGTTCCTGTGCGCCAAGTGATATTTGTTGCATTGATACATGGTGAGTTAATTAACACGTTGTTAACTAATTGCGGAACTGTGTAGGTATTAGTGTTAACCGAAATACTTTGGGAGTAAAACGATAAGGAAAAAATACAAAATAGTAGGGTAAAAGTGTTTTTCATTTGGGATGAATAGTTTAACACAACAATACTACAATGTATATCGTTTAAATGCAAATAAAATCGTTTATGTGTAAATATTTTATAAAATAATATTTATAATCTTACAAATAGAATTAATTCTACAAAACTATTTATTTTTCAAATCATTATCATCTGTTTTTAAATACATTTTTTCTAATTAAAATATATCTTTGCATGCTTAAAAACTATATAATGTCACTACAAGAAATTTTAAATCCAAGTATTAAAAAAGCGGTTAATGAACTTTTCGAAATCAACATCGAAAAAGTAGAATTTCAAGCTACAAGGAAAGATTTTGAAGGCGATATTACCGTAGTTATTTTTCCGTTATTAAAACTAATAAAAGGAAATCCAGCCGAAATTGGTTCTAAAATTGGAACTTATTTAGTAGAAAATGTAAAGGAAGTTGTTAAATTTAATGTTGTTGCCGGATTTTTAAATATTGTAATTTCTGATGATTATTATGTTACTTTTTTTAATGAAATAAAGGACAATAAAGATTTTGGAAAACGTACTGCTGTAGCAAATGATAAAGCGATTATGGTAGAATATTCTTCGCCAAATACCAATAAACCTTTGCATCTTGGTCATGTTAGAAATAATTTATTAGGATATTCTGTTGCCGAAATTATAAAAGCTTCTGGAAAAAAAGTATACAAAACACAAATCATAAACGATAGAGGAATTCATATTTGTAAATCAATGTTGGCTTGGCAGAAATTTGGAAACGATCAAACTCCAGAAAATTCTGGTTTGAAAGGTGACAAATTGGTTGGAAATTTTTATGTAGCTTTTGATAAAGTGTATAAAGAAGAAATTGCAACTTTAGTTTTTAATGGTAAAACTGAAGAAGAAGCTAAAAAACAAGCTCCAATTATTCTTGAAGCACAACAAATGCTACTAGATTGGGAAGCAGGAAAACCAGAAGTAATTGAGTTATGGAAAACTATGAACCAATGGGTTTATGATGGTTTTGCAACAACTTATAAAAATTTAGGTGTAAATTTCGATTCCTATTATTATGAAAGCAATACCTATTTATTAGGAAAAGAAGTAGTTCAATTGGGTTTAGAAAAAGGTGTTTTTGAAAAAGATGCCGATGGTTCAGTTTGGATAGATTTAACCGAAGATGGTTTAGATAGAAAAATTGTATTACGATCTGATGGAACTGCAGTTTATATGACGCAAGATATTGGAACCGCAATTCAACGTGTGAAAGATTTTCCAGATGTTGGCGGAATGGTTTACACAGTTGGAAACGAGCAAGATTATCATTTTAAAGTGTTATTTTTAATTTTGAAAAAACTAGGATTTGATTGGGCAGCAAGCTTATATCATCTGTCTTATGGAATGGTAGAATTGCCTTCTGGCAAAATGAAATCTAGAGAAGGAACTGTTGTAGATGCTGACGATTTAATGCAAGAAATGATAGAAACAGCAGGAAGAATTTCATCAGAACTTGGTAAATTAGAAGACTATTCAATTAACGAAAAAGAAAAATTATACACTACAATTGGTCTTGGAGCATTAAAATATTACATCTTAAAAGTAGATCCAAAAAAACAAATTCTATTTAATCCAGAAGAATCTGTAGATTTTGCAGGAAATACTGGACCATTTATTCAATATACTTACGCTAGAATTCAATCTATTTTGCGCAAAGCTAATTTTGATTACCAATCTGTCATTCTGAACGATAATGAAGAACCTTTGCATGTAAAAGAAAAAGAATTAATTAAACAATTATCACTTTTTCCAGAAGTTATACAAAGTGCAGCTCACAATCACAGTCCAGCTTTAGTTGCCAATTATACTTATGATTTGGTTAAAGAATACAATTCTTTTTATCAAACTGTTTCTATTCTTGGCGAAGAAAACCATGATAAAAAAGTATTTAGAGTTCAACTTTCTCAAAAAGTTGCCGATACTATAAAATTGGCTTTTTCTTTACTTGGAATTGAAGTTCCAGAGCGAATGTAAAAACTAAAAAAGGTTGCTAAAATTTATTAGCAACCTTTTTTAATACTTTATATTTTTACTTCTTAACTTCTAGCAAAAAGTTAATTCCAATTTTAATGTCTTCGGCAATTTTATTTTTTACCAAGCTTGGTATTGCAATTGAATAATCTTTGGCTTTTACATTAAAATTGCTTGTTGCCACAACTTTACCCTCTTTTAAAGATAAATAAATTTTGGTTTTAATCTTTTTAGTAATACCATGTAGAGTTAAATCGCCTTCTAAATCGTAAGCGGTTTTAGTAGAAGTAATTTTAGTTGCATCATAATTTACAACTTTTCCTTTAAAAGACGCTTTAGGAAATTTAGACGATTCTATATAATTTTCATTAAAATGTTCTTCCATCAATGGCACTTTAAATTTGAATTCTTTAACCAATCCTAAAACTACAAATTCTCCAGTTTTTTGATCAAAAATACAAGATGCCGATTTATTTACTGCAGCAATTTCTTCAAACGATGGCATTGATGCTTCAAATTTTATTTCGCCATTTCGTGTCATCATTTTTTGAGAAAATACACTTTGCGCTAGAGCAAAACTAAAAACTAGAATTAAATACTTTTTCATAAATTTATTTATTGGTTTGTATATCCATTGGTTGCCCATAATTTAATTAAATCTATTGTGTTTTGATCCATTCTACCTGTTTGTGGCATAACATTACCGCAAGACTGTGTATCAATTCTACAAATTACATTTCCGTTTTGGGTTGCGTCTTTTACTTGCGCGTAAGTTTCTAAAGTTGGAAATTCATTTCCACTTGCGTGACAATTTAAACATCTGTTACTAACAATTGGTGCAACATTGGCAACGTAAGTTGGATTTAAAATTTTTGCTCCAATTTCATCATAGGTTTTGCTTTCGCAAGACGCAAAAAGTACTGCTAAAAATAGCATTACAAGAAGTTTATTATTTTTCATAGCATTGATATTTAAAAAACTCTGTATAAATTAAATCCAAAATAAACTTTTCCTTTTGTCCAATCTCCATTAGCATTGGTGTAAACTGAAATATCGTTCATTGGCTGACTGTTAGAAAAAACCAATTGAAAAACGTGACCTCCAGTTTCTATATCTAACCCAAGAGTTAACGGATTACTATTTAAAGTATCCACTTTTGGCACTTTTAATCTGGCTGCATATTCTAAATTGATACTCATTCTTTTTGTAATTTTATATCTTCCGCCAGCACCAAGTAAAAAAGTACTTTTTTGATCAGAAACAGCATCATACAAATTTTTGTGTACATAAATAGAAGCAACTTGTGCCGAAAAAATTTCAGAAAACTTTTTAGAAATTAAAAGTTGCGTTGAGTAAGCCATTCGTTGCGAAAATTCTAAATTTGGATATATATCTTTACTCAACTCACTATTAATATCTAAGGTATTGTAACCAACAATTGTTACAGGAAAACCATCAATTTCTTGATTGGCTAGTTTATATTTAACTCCAACTTCATAGGTTTTATTGTAAGTGTGTCTAGATAAACCTAATGACAACCAATTGGTTGCACCATAAATTCCTCCTAGTTTGGTTAATGCATTGTCAAACCCAAAAAAGTTATCAAATCCGTTAGATAAATCTCCAAATCTGTGTGCAACAAGAAAATACCAATCGCCTTTTACTGGTAATTTAGTAGACTGCATTGTAGCAATTTGTAATGCTTTAAAAGCTGCAGTTTCTATTTCTTTTTTATCAGATTTTATGGTGTCTAATTCTTTAAATAAGTCCTCTTGACCAAAAGAAAAAGTATAAGTTAATAGTATAAAAAAGCAAATAATTTTTTTAAAATTCATAGTTACCATTTATTCTAATCAATAAAACATTGATCTAATTTTATTTCCTGCATTAAGTCGTCATAACCAACAACTCTTCCTTTTATTGTTACTACGTCATCAACTTTTATTTTAGTTTCGGCAGCATTAAAGTTGCATACAATTGCATTTTCTAAGATAACTTGATTGCCATCAATTGAAATAATTTTTCCTGTAACAGCAACTGCTTTTTCTATATATTTTTTATTAGAAGCATCAATATTAGTACTGTATTCTTTAGAGATATCTGATGTTGAAACTGTAAATTCTGCTTTTTCACTTGCCAAATTTCTTCCTCCACCATACATAATATATAGATAAACCGATACAAGTATAAAAAATATTGATATAATTCCGATTAGTAGTCTTCTATTCATAATTAATAGTAGTTTAGAATTTTAAAAACGTAAATATAATTATTAAAAATTATTTAATTTAAAAATTGCATCTCAAAAATGTATTAAATGTTCGTTCTAACGAAAATGTGTTTACTTGTTCTATAGAATTTGTGTTTCTATTTAATCTATAATTCTCATTTATATTACTTTTTGCATCCAAAAGATTTAGAACAGAAAACCCAAACAATAATTGAGATTTTTGACCAATTGATATTCCATAACTACCAGAAAAATTCATTTGAAAATAATCTTCAAGATTCGTAGAATTTGGTTTATTGTAATCTATTTCTGGATTTTCTGGAGTAGGAAAAATTGGCGTATTACTTAACGGAGTTGTATTTGTTTTTCCCGAGAACCATTTGGATCCAACCGCAATTTTTAATTTTTTATAATCATAAATTAATGCCATTGCAACATTGTGTTTTAATTCATAATTATTTGGAAAAATTGGAGTTGAATAGGTTTCAAAATTATAATCATTATTGGTATACGAATAACTTAACCAAGTTGTAAACTTATTCAATTGTTTTTGAATAAGAAATTCGGTTCCAAAAACGCTATAACTTCCATTGATTTTTTCAAATTCCAATTGGTTTTGAAAAGCTTGACTTCTGCTAGAAATTCCGTTTACGGTTTTAAAAAAATTTTCTAAACTAAGTAACCAATTGTTTTTTTTAAAAGTAAAACCTACAGAAACTTGATTGTTTTTAATAATAGGAACGGATTCATTATCTGCCAAAATCCATCTTCTTTTTTCTATTCCTAAAAAATCTTGCTGTAAATCTACAATTTGAGAAGTAACTTGACTTTTCTTTTCGCCAAGAATTTCTACAAAAAATGAATTAGAAAACGAGTAATTAAATTGCAATCTTGGTTCAAATAAATAAGTTTTTAATTCTTCAATATAATTTTGTCTAATACCAAAAGTTGTTTTTAATTTTTTATTGTCACTAATATGATTAAGTTCTGTAATTATGGCGTGCATTTTTAAAACATCTTTAATTTTTCTAGAAAATAATGGACTATTGATTTTATCAAAATTTCTAATTCCGATTTCATTAAACTGATAACCAGAGTTAAATTGCAATTTTGTATTTATTTGATGACTATTTTTTAAACGAAATCCTGTATCTAAAATGGTATTTTCTTGGTTAAAAATTTGATTATTTTGAATAGATTGATTTTCTGATGATACTTCGTAAAATGAACTATAAAAATTTAATTCGGTTAACGTTTTCTTATTCCAATTAATTTTTAAAGCAACATTTGCGCCTAGTGATTGTTGTTCTAAGAAACTATTTTTAGAGATAACAATATTGTTTTCTTTTTTGCTTTCTTTTAAATCTAACAAGTTTGAAATTGCAATTGCATCAAATAAAAAATCTATTTTAGAATTAATTTTTTGTTTGTATTGAACTGTAAAATCATAAAAATAAAAGTCTTCATCGTTAGCATAATTAATCAATTCGTTGTTGTTTAAATTGGTAACGGCAGTATTTTGAAAAATTCTATTGTAGTAACTTCTGTAGGTAGGAGAATTAGAAAAATCGGTATGAGATCGTCTTGCGCTAAGTTCTAAATTAGCATTTTTTGATGTTTTAAATTTTGCATAAACATCGGCATTAATCATATTTAAACCTACAGAAAACGCATTGTTTTCTATAGAAGTTGCGTGTGTAGAAATATCAACAACGCTTGAAACACTTTCTCCATAAAAGGCAGAACTTCCATTTTTTGTGACTTTAATTGTTTGTGCCAAATTGGGATTTAAAGCAGAAATTAATCCAAAAAAATGACCAGTTTGAAAAAGCCGAATTCCGTTCCAAAGAAATAAATTTTGATCGTGCGTTCCGCCACGAACATTAATGTTAGAAATGGTTTCGTCTACACTTGTTATACCAGGAATTTGGTTTAAAGTTTGAAAAATATCAACTTCAATAAGTCCAGGTAATAGTCCAAATTTTTTAGGTTTAATTTCATAAGTTCCATCAATTTTTTTAGAAATACCTTTGGTTAAATATACTTGCGTTACTACTTCATCAAGTTCATTAATAATAGGTTTTAAGTATATTTTTGGGCAATTTTCTTTGTATAAATCTTCTGGTTTAACGAGTAGATTTTCATAATTTACATGAGAAATTACAATTAAATTTGGCAATTTATTTTTAAGTTCAAAATAGCCGTTTTCGTCACTTATTATAGTAATTGCAACATCTTTTAAAGAAACATTAGCAGAAACTATAGGCAGTTTGGTTTCATTATCTAATAAAAAAGCACACAAAGGTTTGTCGAGATTTTTATTGTTAATTACAGAAATATAGGTTGCAGAAATTATCTTAAATTCAAGCTTAGTTCTATCTGATAAATAATTCAATTTCTCTACTAAAGTTAAACTTTTTGGTGGCGAAATAATTTTAAAAATTGTAATTTCCTCTTCAATATACGAGAACGTAACTTTATGTTGTTTTTCTATTGAAAGTAAAATGTTTTTTAGCAATACCAACTCTTCTTTGTTCTGAGAAAAACTACTCGTAACAAAAAATAAATTTATAATTAGTACATAAAAAAACTTCTTTATTATCATTTACTTTATTCAAAAATATAATTAGAATTATTTACTTTTTTTAATTGTAAATGATAGCTTGAGGCAATTATTTTTAAAGCAACATCTATATCGTTCATAGGAATTTTTCCTGTAAACAATTGATCTGATTTTATTTTAGAAAAGTCAATTGTAACTGCATAATTTCGTTGTAATTCTTCTATAATAGTATTGATTTTATCAGATTCAAATGCCATTTCATTATTTTTCCAAAACGGAATTGTGTTAGTAATATTTTTGTCAATAATCCTGTTATTATTTTCAAATGAAACTGTTTTACCTTTAGTTAAAATAATTTCTTGATTGTTGTAGTTTACTTTTACTTTTCCTTCAAAACAACTAATGTCAAACCTGTTTTTTCTTGCTTTTACATTAAATTGCGTGCCAAGAACTGTAACTTTACCTAATGAAGTTTTTACTTCAAATTTTTTGCCTTTGGCAACTTTAAAATACGCTTCGCCAGTTAAATTTAAAGTTCTATTGTCTTCCCAATTCCAATTTTTATATTCTATTTGCGATCCAGAATTTAAAAAAACCTGAGAGTTATCTGGTAATAAAAAGTTGTTTTTTTCTCCATTTTTTGCAATATATTCTTCGTTTGAAAAGGTATTAAAAGTAAATAATAAACCAAATGCTAGAACAAGTATTGCAGCAATTTTTACAAACCAGTTGTTGTAGAAAGAAATAACTTTTGGAGTGGATTTTTTAGATGACAAGATAGTAGCAAGAACTTCGTTTTCATTAAAACTTGATGTTTCTAAGGAAGCAGAATAGTTCTTTATTTTTTCATATAAATGATAGTCATCACTTTGCTTAAATTCTTTCAATTCAGCATCGCTCATTTCATCATTTATCCATTTGGCCAATAAGTAATTCTCTTCCATAATTTTAGTATCACTTTAATGAAACAGTTTAAGTATAGTTTACCCTACTTAAAGTTTTTAAATTCTTTTTTAAGTTCTGTAAGTGCAATATGCATTCTTTTTTCAACAGCTTTTACACTAATATTTAACTCTTCTGCAATTTCAGAATATTTTTTACCATCAATTCGGTGCATTAAAAAAGCAGTTCGTTGTGTTTCGTTTAAATTTTCAATTGCAGTAAGTAATTTATCTTTAAATTGTTTTTCTTCTAAAATAAATTCGGGACTTTCATTATTATAATCACTTAAAGAATTATTTTTTTGATAATTTAAAACAACTTTTTGGTGCGCAATACCATTTAATGATGCATTATTTGCAATGGTATATAAATAGGATTTAGCTTTTTCAACTGAAACTTCTGTACAGTTTTGCCACAATTTTATAAAAGATTCTTGTGTTATATCTTCAGCTTGTTGCTCATTTCCAAATTTATAAATAAGATAATTTCGTAATGAATTTACGTGATTTTTAAAAAAATTAGAAAAAACAGTTTCTTTACAAATTCCTGTATTTAAAGAGTTTTCCATACTATATGAAAGATATTTTTTTTAAATAAATAAAAAAATGAATTATTAAAGTAGGGTAAAGTTAAGTTATATTGTTTTATTATCAAACCATATCTATTTTTAATTATGAAAACAATAAAATACCTACTAGTAATTTGTATTGCATTAGTTTTTACAAATTGCCAAAAAGAAGAAGTTGAAATTGTTGATGAAACTGTTCCTAATAATGTAATTTCTTCTAACTCGACATTAACAACTTTAATTTCTAGAGTATCGCAAAATCCTACATCTAACGATAATGTTTTAGATAATTCTAGTTGTTTTAGCATTCAATTACCTGTAACAGTAATTGTAAATTTACAACAAATTATTGTTACAACTGCTGCTCAATATCAAACGGTTCAAGATGCAATAAATGCTTTTTCCAATGATGATGATATTGTGAACTTTGTATATCCAATAACAATTAATTTTCAAAATTTTGGCACGCAAGTAATTGCAAATTCGAATCAACTTGATGATGTTCTTGATGATTGCGATGACGATGATGGCTTTGATGAAATAGATTGTATTGCTGTAAATTATCCAATAACTATTAATGTTTATAATACTTCAACACAACAAGCATCAACAGTAACTATACAAAACAATATTCAACTTTTTGCATTTATTGCTACAGGACTTTCGTCTGGTGTAATTGCAACAATTAATTATCCTATTTCAGTTACTAATTCTAATGGTCAAAGTGTAGTTATAAATGATAATGCTCAACTACAAGATTTTATAGAAAATAGTATAGACGATTGCGACGATAATTCTTCTGGTGGTGGAAGTGGTGGTGGAAATAATCCAACATTTACAAGTGTTTTAACAACAGGAAATTGGAGAATTACTTATTCTTTTGATGATGGTGATCAAACTTTAATTTATGCAGGTTACAACTTTACATATAATGTTAACGGAACTGTTACTGCTGTTAAAAACACAACTTCAATAAACGGAACTTGGTCTACTTATGTCGATAGTGGCGAAAATAAATTTGAACTTTCATTTGATGGATTAATTCTAGATGAAATTGAAGAAGATTGGCGCATATTAGAATTTACAAGTACAACAATTGTCCTTAAAAATGTTAGTGGAGGAAATGGTGGTACAGATTATTTAACTTTTACAAAAAATTAATTCAAATCAATTTAAATAATAAACACAAAAATTATGAAACGACTTATTTTAATTCCAGCACTTTTTTTAGTTTTCATGCTAAATATTGCTTCAACTTGTAGTGATGATGATACGCCTACCAATTCTTCTGTAGATCCAACACCAGTTATAAACTCTGTAAATACTGGTAACTGGCGAGTAACGTTTTTTGAAGATTCTGGAAACGTAGAAACTACCAATTTTACTAATTTTAATTTCACATTTGGATCTGGCAATGTTTTAACAGCAAGTAACGGAACTAATAGTTATTCAGGAACTTGGTCTGTAACTTCAGATAATAGCGGTGATGATAGTCCAAGTAACGATTTAGATTTTAATATCGGATTTGTTTCACCACCAAATTTTGAAGAATTAACCGAAGACTGGAATATTATTTCTTATACATCTACAAAAATTCAATTAATTCACGTTAGCGGTGGAAACGGTGGAACAGATTATTTGACATTTGAAAAAAATTAAAAAGATTAATTTTAACAGGATGTAATTTATAAAATCACATCCTGTTTTTTAATTTCAATAATATGAAAAAAACATACTTTATTTTTATATTTTTATTTTTACTTAATAATGTTTATAGTCAAGCCCCAACATATAATTGGACGAAAGTTAATTATGGAGAATGGGATGATTATGCCACAGCAGTAGCAACAGATTTAAATGGAAATGTTATTGAAGCAGGACATTTTAAAAGTAACGATTATTTTAATGTTCAAGGGCAAAATTTAACCCTTTCATCAGTAATTTCTGGAAGTTATGATTATTCCGATTCCTATATTGTAAAATATGATTCTAATGGTAATGCTTTATGGCGTGTTAAAACTATTGGAACTTATGCAGAAAGAATTTTATCAGTTACTACAGATTATCAAGGAAATATTTATGCTACAGGATATTATAATGGCGATAGCACAACATTTGGTTCTATTCAAGTTAACAATACAGGTAATTTTTTTTGGAAAGCTTTTATAATGAAATTGTCTCCAACAGGAACTGTACTTTGGGTAAAGACAGAAGTTTCATCAGTTGGATTGTTTCCTAACACAACACCTGGAGCAGGTTTTTCGTATACTTCTATAAAGACAGATATCAATGGAAATATTTTTGTTTCTGGAAAATTATTAGCATCATCAATAACAATTGGAACAACAACATTAAGTAATAATCCAGATTTAAATTTAGTTAGCGCAAATATAGTTTTTGTAAAATATGATTCAGATGGAAATGTAGTTTGGGCAAAAACAAATCAAGGTGGTGGTTTTGAAGAATCCGGAAGATTAGATATTGACACATTAGGAAATGTTTATGCAATAGGTTCAAGTACCAGTAGTGTCCTTACTGTAAATACAACTTCGGCTACTCATCCAGGATATGAAATCGTGCCAAGTCCATTCGTTTTAAAAATGGATAATGATGGCAATACTGTTTGGCTAAAACGTTTTGGAGGATTTGATTTTTCAGATTATGGAAATGACATTTCTATTGATAATATAGGTAATGTATATGTTTGTGGTAGTTATAGAAGTTCTCAAATAAATTTTGCAGGACAACAATTAACTAATAATTTACAATCAACAACTACTCAAAGAAATCCAGATTTATTTATTGCAAAATATAATTCTGATGGAATAGAGCAATGGATAAAAGGAGCAACAATAATAACAAGTGGTTTATTTAATATGAATTCATTTGAAAATGCAAATGCTATAAATGTTGATGATAATGGATGTATATATTTAGTAGGAACATTTAGTTTTCCAATTAACATAGGAGGTTTTAATTTAATTAATAGCAATCCACCTGTAACTCTACCTTATGATGATGGTTTTATTGCAAAATTTAATTCAACAGGTAATGTAATTTGGGCAAAATCTTTTGGCGGACCAGGAAGTGATGAACCTAGAAAAATAGATTTAGATCAAAACGAAAATATCTTAATAGTTGGCTTTTTTAATAGTTCTTCTTCTGGTATAACTTTCGATAATAATTCTTATGTAGGACATTCAGGAACAAATCTTTTCAGAAACGATACTTTTATAACAAAACTAAATTCAAGCTTAGGTGATTGTTCATCATTATCAATAAATAATCAGTTAAAAACAAAAACAACTTTTGTATTTCCAAATCCAAGTAATCAAATTTTTAATGTTAAAAATGATGATATTATTTTAAAAATTAATGTTATTGATTTTTTAGGCAGGACAGTGATGACTAAAAATTTACAATCTAATGAAATAGAGCTGAATATGAATAGTTTTTCAAATGGAGTTTATGTTTTGGAAGTAATTAAAATAAATTATGAAAAAGATTTTATAAGAATAATAAAAAATTAATTAACCTACTGTTATGTTTAAAGCCATCCAATTTATTGGGTGGTTTTTTTATGCAACAATTTCTAAACTTTATCACATTAGAACTTTCCAACTTTAAGACTTTACCTTATATTTGCATTTCAATAAAAAAAACTACAATGTTCAATAACCTAAGCGAAAAACTAGACAAAGCATTTCATATATTAAAAGGTCACGGAAAAATTACCGAAGTAAATGTTGCCGATACTTTAAAAGAAGTACGTCGTGCCTTGCTTGACGCCGATGTTAACTTTAAAATTGCTAAAGATTTTACAACTAAAGTAAAAGAAAAAGCACTTGGTCAAGACGTTTTAACTACGTTGCAACCAGGACAATTAATGGTAAAAATTGTAAAAGACGAACTTACCGAATTAATGGGTGGCGAAGCAGCAGGAATTAATTTATCTGGAAATCCAACCGTAATATTAATGTCTGGTTTGCAAGGTTCTGGAAAAACAACTTTTTCTGGAAAACTAGCCAACTATTTAAAAACTAAAAAAAATAAAAAACCATTACTTGTAGCTTGTGATATTTATCGTCCGGCAGCAATAACACAATTAAAAGTTGTTGGAGAACAAGTTGGAGTAGAAGTATATGCTGAACCAGATAGTAAAAATCCAGTTTCAATATCAGAAAATGGAATTGCTTATGCTAAAGCAAATGGTTTTAATGTTGTAATTATAGATACTGCTGGTAGACTTGCAGTTGATGAAGAAATGATGACTGAAATTGCTAATTTTCACAAAGCAATTCAACCACAAGAAACGCTGTTTGTTGTAGATGCAATGACTGGTCAAGATGCTGTAAATACTGCCAAAGCGTTTAATGATATTTTAAATTTTGATGGCGTTATTTTAACAAAATTAGATGGAGATACTCGTGGTGGAGCAGCAATTTCTATACTTTCTGTAGTTGACAAACCAATAAAATTTATTGGAACTGGCGAAAAAATGGATGCAATTGATATTTTCTATCCTTCACGTATGGCAGAACGTATTCTTGGTATGGGTGATGTTGTGTCGCTTGTAGAAAGAGCGCAAGAGCAATATGATGAAGAAGAAGCTAGAAAAATTCAGAAGAAAATTGCTAAAAATGAATTTGGTTTTGACGATTTCCTTTCTCAAATTCAACAGATTAAGAAAATGGGAAGTATGAAAGATTTAGTTGGTATGATTCCTGGAGCTGGAAAAGCATTGAAAGATGTAGAAATTGAAGACGATGCTTTTAAACATATTGAAGCCATAATTCATTCTATGACGCCAATTGAAAGAACAAAACCTGCAGTAATTGATATGAAAAGAAAAACCAGAATTGCAAAAGGTTCTGGAACTAAAATAGAGCAAGTTAATCAGTTAATGAAACAATTTGAACAAATGAGTAAAATGATGAAAATGATGCAAGGTCCAGGAGGAAAAAATATGATGCGAATGATGGGCGGAATGAAATAATAAAAAAATTGGTACAGACGCGATTTATCGCGTCTTTTTTTATTATAAAACAACAACAACAACAATAACAATAAAAACCATCCGAAATGCAATTACTAGACGGAAAAAAAGTATCAGACGATATTAAAGCAGAAATAACTGCCGAAGTAAACTTGATGAAAGCCAATAATGAAAAAGTACCACATTTAGCAGCTATTATTGTTGGAAATGATGGCGCAAGTTTAACTTATGTTGGAAGCAAAGTAAAGTCGTGTCAGTTGGTTGGCTTTGAATCTACATTAATAAAAATGCCAAGTACAACATCTGAAACTGAATTGCTTAAAAAAATTATTCAGCTTAATGAAGATGATGAAATTGATGGATTTATAGTACAATTGCCTTTGCCTAAACAAATTGATACTCAAAAAATTCTAATGGCAATTGATCCTAGCAAAGATGTTGATGGTTTTCATCCAGAAAATTTTGGCAAAATGGCTTTAGATATGACCACATTTATTCCTGCAACACCATTTGGAATTCTAGAATTATTAGAACGTTATAATGTTGAAACTAAAGGAAAACATACTGTAGTTATTGGAAGAAGTCACATTGTGGGAAGACCAATGAGTATTTTAATGGGAAGGAAAGGTTTTCCTGGAAATTCTACCGTTACATTAACACACAGTTACACTAAAAATATTGCTCAAATTACTACACAAGCCGATATTATAATTACTGCGCTTGGAGTTCCAAATTACTTGAAAGCCGAAATGGTAAAAGATGGAGCAGTTGTAATAGATGTTGGAATTACTAGAGTTCCAGACGAAACAACCGAAAAAGGTTATCGAATTACTGGCGATGTAGATTTTGATTTAGTTTCTAAAAAAGCATCTTACATAACTCCAGTTCCTGGTGGAGTTGGACCAATGACTATTGCAATGTTATTAAAAAATACTTTATTGGCAAGAGAACAAAAACGTTTAAAATTACAATAATTAATGATAATTTCTGAAGTAAAAACAGAACAGCTTTTTATAATTCAAGATTTAGCATATAAAATTTGGCCTTCTACTTATGGCGAAATTCTCTCTAAAATTCAATTGGATTATATGTTAGATAAATTTTATAATTTAAACTATTTACAAAATCAATTAGAAAATGGGCAAAATTTTATTTTAATTTCAAATGAAAATGTAATTGTTGGTTTTGCATCGTATGAATTTAATTTTGAAAAATCTAACAAAACAAAAATTCATAAAATATATGTTTTGCCAGAAATACAAAGAAAAGGAGTTGGTAAAATTTTGATGGATTTTATTAAAAATAAAGCAGTTGAAAATACTAATTTAGGTTTACTATTAAATGTAAATAGATTTAATAAAGCCATTACTTTTTATGAAAAATACGGATTTACTAATGTAAGTTTAATAGATATTGAAATTGGAAATGGCTATTTAATGCAAGATTATGTAATGGAGTTAAATTTATAATACAATAAAAAATGAAAGTACATACTAAAAAAGGAATTGATAAACTTTTGTTTGGAATGAAACAAAAAGATGTAGAATTGTTATATGGTAAACCAAACAAACACTATAAAGACGATGATAAAAATATAATTTATCTATACAATCTAGAAAAATTACGATTGACTTTTTATGAAGATGAAGATTTTAGATTGGGTTATATAATTTCATCCAATTCAAAATTAGAATTATTTGAAAGCACAATAATTGGAAAAGATATAAAAACAATTAAAAATAATTTAATTGAAAAAGGCATAAAATCTTGGGAAGTTGAAGATTTTGATTCTACTCAAAATCATTTTAATGAACCCAATTGGATAATTTTGCAAAGTGAATTTGATGAGGTTATCAAATTAGAAATAGGAGCAATTATTAATGATAAAGACGAATTTGATTGGAAATTTAATGCATAAAAAAAGGGACAAACGTCTCTTATCTTAGCATCAGTTGGGGATTTGACTAGCAAAATGTATCGATTTAAAACCGATTTCCAAGTACAAAACCAACTTTAAAGTTTGCCTAAAACCCCAATTCCGACAAACCGCTTTTTGCGGATCGTTTCTTTTCTTTAATTTTCGATTTCGTTTTCAATTAAAGGTTTGTAATTTTTATATCTTGTATAAATATCTTTCTCAAATTTTTCATTCCTGATTTCAGTTTTTTTTCCGTAAATGTCAGTATCAATAATTGTAATTCTGTTATCAAAAAGTTCTACGCTTGCAAATTCCCATAACGTGTCTTTACTAATTTTCATAAATGCTGTTTGAGTTCCGCCATAAATTATAAATGCATCCAAACAATTCAACTCTTTATTATATCTTATGTTTGGAAAATTTTCTGAGTTTCTTATGTATTTCAGTTCTCCTTTTGGTTTGTCAAAAATAAATAATTTTCTAATTTCATTTGCTCCTCTAGCGGCAACAGAAGATTGAAAAGTCATATCATTCAGTCCATCGTTATTAAAATCTTTAATTTCAATATCACAACTTGTAAGTCCATCTTTCTCGAATTTTAAGTTTTGCTTTAAATTCCATTTTGTGTTTTGTTTTTCAAAGAATTTAATTTCAACATAAACACTATCCAAACTTCTGTATTTTTTTAAATCAATTCTAAATTTACCTTTTAAACCAATATTTACGCTGTCAATAAATTCTTCTTCGGTAATTAATTTTTCAAATTGATTTTTATTTACAACTTTTGATTTTATTTCAGTTTTGTTTTCGCTTTTTTTGTCTTTGCAACTAAACGTAAAAATCACAATTACAATAAAAAATATTTTCTTCATTTGTTCTTTTAGATATTGATTTTGCTAAGTTTTGTGAAAATATCTGCCAACTTTAAATTTGTCTCTTTTATTATAGAAGTCGTTTAAACTTTTTTAATTGAATTGAAAAAAGTTTAAACGACTTTACAAAATTATTTTTTTGGATTTCCGTCTAAAAGTTCAATTTCAAAAATAATATTTGAATTTGGCGGAATAACATTTCCTGCGCCTCTTTCTCCATAACCTAAATTGGCTGGAATGAATAAAGTTGCTTTGTCTCCAATATTCATTAAGTTTAAACCTTCTACAAAACCAGGAATAAATTGATATTTTCCTGCTTGCGCTTGCATTGGTTGGTATCCATTTCCTGAAGCTCTGTTTTGATCAAATTTTCCAAATTCTTTAGTAACACTTTCAATACAACTGTCAAATAAAGTTCCGTCTTCTAAAAATCCTGCGTAATTAATTAAAACTGGTGCGCCATCAATAGGTTTTACATCACTACCTTTTTGAGTAATTAAATATTTTAATCCTGATGTGGTTGTAGTTGCTTTAGCTTTTGCAGTATTTAAAACAGCAACTTTTGCAGCCATTACTGTTCCAAATTTTTCAACATATACTTTTTTAGCTTGAGCATCAATTTCTGCTTGTTTTTTCTTGCTTTCAGCATCAATTAAAGCTTGTTTTTGTTTAGCTTCGGCATCTATTATAGCTTGTTTTTTATCATCTTCTCCTTTATTGGCAAAGTAATCAGAAAAAACTTTAGCAGCATTAAATTTCATTGCTTCGCCACCTTTTCTTGAAATTGTCACTTTCGTAATTAAATCATCTTGTGCAATTGCATTTACAACATCCATTCCTGTAACTACATGTCCAAATATAGAATGCTTATTGTTTAACCAAGAAGTTTCTTTATGAGTTATAAAAAATTGTGAACCATTAGTTTTAGGTCCAGAATTAGCCATTGATAAAATTCCACCTTTATCGTGAACTAAACTTGGATCAAACTCATCTTTAAATGCATAACCTGGTCCACCAGAACCATTTCCATCAGGATCGCCACCTTGAATCATAAAATCTTTTATAACTCTGTGAAATTTTAAATCATCATAAAACTTTTTACCTTTAAATTTTTCTGCAACTTGAGTATTTGTTCCTTCAGAAAGTGCTATAAAATTAGCAACAGTAATTGGTGCTTTTTTATATTCTAATTGTACAACAATTTTACCTTTAGTAGTTTCAATTTCTGCAAAAATTCCTTCGTTACTATTAGAAGTTGCAGATTTAGTTGTAGTTGTTTTAACCGCTTTTTTTACTGTTTTTTTCTTTGTTTGAGCATTAGTTATTGTTAATCCTAAGAAAAGTAACAATACAATTTTTAATTTTAGTTTCATTAGTTATAGATTTAATTTAATAATTTTTATGTGTAAATGTGTTATTTATTTTCTAATAATTCTACTTCAAAAGTAATATTTGCATTGGGCGGAATTACATTTCCAGCACCATTTTCTCCATAAGCTAAGCTTGAAGGTATAAAAACAACTGCTTTATCGCCAATACTTAATTTGTTTAATATCTCTTCAAGTCCAGGAATCATTTGACCTGGCTTTCCAACAACATAAGGTAAAACTTGATATCCGTTTTGTGCTGCTCTTTGTAAATCTAATTTTCCAAAAGCTTTTAAATTTTCTACATCGCTAGAATCAAACAATTCACCATTTTCTAAATAACCAGAATAGGCAACAAGTACAGAAGTTTCGTTGGCAGGTTTTTTTCCAGAACCTTTTACTAAAACACTATATTGAACTCCAGAAGCAGTTTTTGTAGCTTTTGATTTGGTTGCTGCTAAAAATGCTAGTTTATCTGCAATCAATTTTTGTAAAGCATCAGCATCAATCTTGGCTTGTTTTTTTTGTTCTTCTGCAGCAATACTAAAGTAATCGCTAAAAACTTTTACAGCATCAAACTTTTTTGCATCTTCTCCTTTACGAATTATTTTCACAGAATTTATTACATCATCTTGAACAATTGTATTAACAACATCCATACCTTTTTCTACAACATGACCAAAAATAGTATGTTTGTCATTTAGAAAAGGTGTTTCAACATGAGTAATAAAAAACTGACTACTGTTTGTTCCTGGACCAGAATTAGCCATTGCTAGCAAGCCACTTTTGTCAAATTTTAAATCGCTAAATTCATCTTTAAATTTATAACCTGCATCTCCAGTTCCGTTTCCTAATGGATCGCCACCTTGAATCATAAAATTTTCAACTACTCTATGAAATTTTAAACCATTGTAAAATGATTTATTTTTATAATCGTCAGATACAAATGTATTTGTGCCTTCTGCAAGAGTTACAAAATTGGCAACTGTAATTGGCGATTTTTTATATTCTAATTCCAATAAAATGGTTCCTTTAGAAGTTTCTATTTCGGCATACAATCCATCGGCAAGTTTTTCATGTTTATCTGTGCAAGATGTTACTAATAAAACTATTACAATGGTAATTAAACTAATTATTCTTTTCATTTTTATTATTCTGGAGTTACTAATTTAGGTGTTGTATTTTGTTTTTTCGGAGTTGTATCAAATTTAAAATCATTAAGAGTTACAGTACAAATTAATGGTTCGTTGGCACCAATTTTGTCATTATCGCCATGATATCCAAAAGCCATATTAGATGGAAATAAAAAAGTAACTTTTTCTGTTTTACGCATTAATTTTATTCCATCACGCAAACCCATCATAATATTTTGCTTGTCAACAAGATAAGTTTGAGGTTTTAATTCTTCTTGAGAATATATAATGTTACCTTTTAAATCTTTAATTTCATAATCAAAAAAAGCAACATCACCTTTTTTAGGAGTTATAGAATCAGTTTCATTTTTCGTTTCATAATGATACCAATATCCTTTTTTAGAACCAATATATTTTACTTCAGGATTACTTTTTATTATGGTTTGAATTTGATTTTCTTCGCTTTTATTTAATTTTATATTTCGCTCTACAGATGCATTTAAAAACTCACCAGATGATCTAGAAATTGGCATTCTTGCTTGTTGTTGCTTGCAACTAATTAAAGTTAAAAGCACAACTAGTAAAGTTAAAAAACTTTTTATATTTTTCATTTTCAATTAATTAAATTCTATTTTTGAAACTAAATATTCAAATTTTTTGATGGCGTTTTCAATTGAATCATACGATTTTCCACCAGCAGCATTAATATGTCCGCCACCACTAAAATGATCTCTTGCGAATTGATTTACATCAAAATTTCCTTGTGAACGAAAGGATATTTTAATCACATTTTCTTCTTTATTTTCTATAAATATAGCTGCAAAAATAATGCCTTTTATTGATAATCCATAATTTACAATACCTTCTGTATCGCCTTTTTCATAATGAAATTCGTCCATTTCCTTTTGAGAAAGTGAAATATAAGTGGTTTTATATTGTGTTAAAACTTTCATATTTTGCAATGCACGACCTAAAAGCTGTAATCTATTATAAGAATTATTGTCAAATAATAAGGTTGGAATTTCAGTGTTTTCTACTCCTAAATCAATAAAATCGGCTACAATTCTGTGTGTTTTTCCAGTTGTTTTAGGAAATTTAAATCCTCCAGAATCGGTAAGAATTCCGGTATATAAACACGTTGCAATAGTTTTATCAATAAGTTCTTTTTTACCTAAAAGTGCTATAAAATTGTAAACCATTTCGCAAGTAGAACCAAAACTTGTATCAGAATAAGTATATTTGGCATAACTATCTGGCAATTGATGATGATCTATCATAATCATTGGAGCAGCAAGTTTGTTTAAAACGTTTTCCATTTCGCCAGTGCGATGCAAAGCATTAAAATCTAATGTAAAAATTAAATCTTGTTCTTGCAGAATTTTAGCAACATTTTCTTTGTCGTTTTCATAAACTAAAACAGTTTCTGATGCTGGTAACCAAGCTAAAAAATTTGGAAAATCATTAGGAATGACTACAATTGGTTGTTGATTTAATTTTAGCAAAAAATGATACAATCCAAGTGTTGAACCCATTGCGTCTCCATCTGGACTTCTATGCGGAATTATTGCAATTTTATTAGGTGTTGCAAGTAATTGTTTAATTTCTGTAATGTCTTTTTCATTCATAGTGTGCGAAAATACTAAAAATTACTAAATGGTAAGTACAGATTAACATCATTTTTTGTGTTTTATTTAGAAACAAAAAGTCCTATCCAAACTGCAAAAAGCCCAAAAATTATACTTAAAGCAATGTATGAAAATGCAAGTAAAGAATTATTATTTATAAAAAGCGAATAATTTTCATATCCAAATGTAGAAAAAGTAGTAAAACCACCACAGAAACCAGTAATTAATAACCATTTAAGATTGGAATTTGCTAAATTATTTTTCTCTAGAATACCTATGATTAATCCAATTAAAAAACAACCCAAAACATTAGTAATAAATGTTGCTAACGGAAAATAATTAGCCCAATATTTACTAATAAAAACAGTTGTTAGATAACGAAGAACACTTCCTATTGCTCCTCCAATGGCTATGTAGATTATTGTTTTTAGCATTTAATTTAATTTTTTTAATGTCTATTTCCTTTCCAAGTGCCACTATATTTATAGAATTCTAATTTTTGAGATTTTTCACAACATAATTTACATACAAAAATCCAAGTTTTACCTTTTGTAATTTGAATTCTAAAAAGTATGGTTTCTTCTAGATTACATATTTCACAAATTTTAGTTTTCATTTCTATTCTGTTTATTTTTAAAAATTAAAAACTATTTCGTTTGTTATAAAATTCTGTTTACTAAGGTATAATTATTTTTTTTAAATATAATTATAAGATTAACGTATAAAAATGTAAGTTTAAAGATTATTTAAATTATTATGGAACAAAATAAGTTATTTTTAGTTAAAGAAATTAAACGTCTATCTAATTTATTGGACGTTAAATATAATAATGAATTAAATTTTAGAAATCATTGTTATTTACGCATTGCATTTGATGCTACTATTGGTGATAAATGGGATTTGAAAGTGAAGAAACCTTTTGTTAAAAACGCTACTGAAGAGCAACTTACAACAGTTTTACAATTATTAAATAAATATATAATTGATAAAAATTCGTTGTTATTTGACAATGAAAAAAGTTTACTATTTAGAGAAAATCAAAAAATAATTGAGAATAAATTGAATCCTGAATTATTCTGATTTGACACTTTTTAATTCTTTCAAGGTCACATAATCTAGAGCTTTTATGTTGGTTGCTTCTAAAATTACTGGTGGTGCAACTCCAGCTTTTAGCGCTTCTTTCCAGCGAAGTGCACACAAACACCAAACGTCTCCAGATTTTAAACCAGGAAATCCACTTGCTGGATAAGGTGAAATTAAGTCGTTTCCTTGAGACAAAGAATAGTTTAAAAATTCATCAGTAACAACTGCTGCAACAACGTGAACGCCACGATCTTTAGAATCTGTTGCGCAAAATCCTGTTCTAAAAAAACCTGTTATTGGGTCAATACTTGCTAATTTCAAATCTGTACCAAGTACATTTTTTTGGGTAGTTTCCATTTTTTTTATTTTGGTATTTTTGTTTGTTTCGGTTTCACAATTTTCTTTGGTTTGATTTTTATTTTGTGCTAATAACGAGAAATTTATACTTAATAATAGAATTATAATTGTTACTTTTTTATAATTATTTGGTTTCATATTTTTATGATTTACTTCAAATATACTTAAATTTATTTATATTTTTATAAGTTTGAATTTTACAAAAGACAAAAATTTTTAGTCCTGACAGTAATGGAAATCCTTTTTTTAATTGCCTTGGGTTTAAACCCAAAGCAATTAAAAAAAGATTGAAATGTATGGCAGGAATTTCGTAAATAGAAATGCCTAAGCCAATAGCTTCAAATAAAAATATTAAATTGTTACATCTACTTTTTATTTTCAATCGAAAAAAGTACTTTTGCCTATGCAACACAACGTACTTATTTTAGATTTCGGTTCGCAATACACACAACTTATTGCTCGTAGAGTTCGCGAATTAAATATTTTTTGCGAAATTTTTCCTTATAACAATTATCCAACTGATTTATCTTCTTACAAAGCTGTTATTCTTGGCGGAAGTCCGTTTTCTGTTCGTGCAGACGATGCTTTAAAAATTGATTTATCTAATATTCGTGGCAACTTGCCTTTGCTTGCTGTATGTTATGGTGCGCAATATTTAGCACATTTTTCTGGTGGAGAAGTTGCTGCTTCAAATACAAGAGAATATGGTAGAGCAAATCTTACTTATATTAAGGAGAACGAAAAATTCTTTGAAAATGTAAATTTGAATTCGCAAGTTTGGATGTCGCACAGCGATACTATTAAACATTTACCAACAAATGGAATAAAACTGGCAAGTACAAATGATGTTGAAAATGCAGCTTACAAAATTGAAGGTGAAACAACTTATGCCATACAATTTCATCCAGAAGTATATCATTCTACTGATGGAAAACAAATGCTTGAAAATTTCTTGGTAAAAATTGCCGAAGTTCCTCAAAATTTTACTCCAAATGCTTTTGTTGATGATTGCATTAAAGAGTTGAAAGAAAAAGTGCAAAATGACAAAGTTGTTTTAGGACTTTCTGGTGGAGTTGACTCTAGTGTTGCTGCTGTTTTGTTACACAAAGCAATTGGAGAAAACTTATATTGTATTTTCGTAAATAATGGTTTACTTCGTAAAAACGAGTTTGAAAGTGTTCTTGACCAATATAAAGGAATGGGTTTAAATGTAAAAGGAGTTGATGCTTCGGCACGTTTTTTGACTGAATTGGCTGGAGTTGATGATCCAGAGACGAAACGTAAAATAATTGGTAGAGTTTTTATAGAAGTTTTTGACGATGAATCGAAAATTATAGAAAACGTATCTTGGTTGGCACAAGGAACAATTTATCCAGATGTAATAGAATCTGTTTCTGTGAAAGGTCCAAGTGCAACTATAAAATCACATCATAATGTTGGTGGTTTGCCCGATTTTATGAAACTTAAAATTGTTGAACCACTAAGAATGTTGTTCAAAGACGAAGTACGTAGAGTTGGAAAAACACTAGGAATTGATGCTGAATTATTAGGTCGTCATCCGTTTCCTGGTCCAGGATTATCTATAAGAATTTTAGGAGATATTACGCCAGAAAAAGTACGTATCTTGCAAGAAGTTGATGCCATTTTTATTGAAGGATTAAAATCGCACGGTTTGTACGACAAAGTATGGCAAGCTGGAGCAATTTTACTTCCTGTAAATAGTGTAGGAGTAATGGGTGATGAACGTACTTATGAAAAAGTTGTAGCTTTGCGCGCTGTAGAATCTACAGACGGAATGACTGCCGATTGGGTACATTTACCGTATGAGTTTTTGATGAAAATATCAAACGAAATTATAAATAAAGTGAAAGGTGTAAATAGAGTAGTGTATGACATTAGTTCTAAACCACCAGCAACTATTGAGTGGGAATAAATAACAATATCAATGTCAATGTCAAAAATCAATTTCAAATTACAAAAATCATATTTTTTTATTGATATTGAGTTTGATTTTTGATATTGCAATTTAAATCTTAAGTTATGTTAAAAAAAATCTTTAGTATATTATTTTTAATAATTACAAGTTTTGTATCGGCTCAAAGCTATATAAAACACACCGTAAATACTGATGAAACAATTCAGACAATTGCCAAAAAATATAAGGTAACACCATTTGATATTTATAAATTAAATCCCGATGCTCAAAACGGAATTCAAATAACCGATGTTTTATTGATACCTAAAAGTATTGTTAAAGAAGATAATGTTGAGGTAAAACCTAAAGAAACTACACCAAATAAACCCAAAGAAGTTGTTGTAGTTAAACCAAAAGAAGCAGTTATTCCAAAGCTTATAGCTAAAACGCATACTGTTGTGGCAAAGGAAAGTTTGTACTCTATTTCGAAAAAATATAATATTTCTATTGAAAGTTTAAAAAATTTTAACCCTTCTTTAAAAACTGATAATTTACAACTTGGACAAATCTTGTTAGTATCTGGAAAACCAGTTCCTGAAAAATTAACAGAAAAGAAAATAATAGAAAAGGTTGAAAAAAAAAGCGAAGTTAAAGTTGAAAAAACTGTAGAAGTTAAAAAATCTATTGCAACTTTTACTCACGAAGTGCAACCTAAAGAAACCAAATACGGAATTGCAACCAAATACGGAATTTCAGTTGAAGAATTGGAAAAATTAAATCCAGAAATTTTAGAAAATCTTCCTATTGGGTTTAAATTAAAAATTGTAAAGAATGGTTTTAAACCAGAAATTGTAAAAGATATAAAAGTTCAAACAACTAACCCAAAAGCAGAAGTTGTTCCAATTAAAACTATTAATTTTCTTGTTCAAAGTGGCGAAACAATTTACAGTTTAACACGAAAATTTAATACCTCAGAAGCTACTTTACTTGCATTAAATCCAGATTTAAAAGATGGTGTAAAAGAAGGAATGACGTTAAAAGTTCCTGCAAACACCTCTATAACGAATGAGTTTAAAAGCGAATTTAAAGATTTTACAAAATCAATTTCAACTAAAAACAAAAAGAAATTAGTATTATTTTTGCCTTTTAATGTTAGCAAAATTCAAAGTGATTCGTTAACCTCAATTGGCGAACGACTAAAGAAGGATAAATTTTTAAACATGACTTTAGATTTTTATTCTGGTGCAATAATGGCAATTGATTCTGCTAAAGTTCTAGGATTAAATTTAGATATTCAAATTTTAGATTCAGAAGAAACTAAAAATTCAACTTCGGCTTTAAGCCAAATTCAAACAAACGATTTTAGTGATACAAATGCTATAATTGGTCCGTTTTATCAGGTAAATATTGAAAAAATCGCATCAGAGTTAGAGTCTAAAAACATTCCAGTAATTTCTCCATTGTCTAAAGATGAAGGAAAATCGTATGCTAATTTATATCAATCAATGCCACAAAATGATGCCATAAAAAATGCAATGTTTAGTTATATGCGAGAGAAAAATGGAAATATTATAAGTTTTGTTGATCCAAAAAAACCATTGATAAAACAATACATTTTAGACTATCAAAAAGATGTAAAAATTGCTGGACTTTCAGAAAAAGGAGGATTTGTTGCAGACAGTATCAAGAAATATTTTGTAAAAGACAAACTCAATTTTGTTGTAATGGCAACCGAGAGAACAGAAACTATTATTACAATTACCAATGTTTTGGCTAATGCAATGAAAGAATATCAAATTCAGTTAGTACTTTTAGAAGCAAATGATAATATCGATTTTGATGAAATTCCGTTATCACGATTAACAAAGTTAAAATTGACTTATCCTTCATTAACAAAAGAAAATACTTCTGGTGAAGCTAAGAAATTTGAACGCGCTTATAAAAAGAAAAATAAAGTATTTCCAAATCAATATGCAACTCGTGGTTTCGATTTAACTTTAGATACAATGTTACGATTATCTCAAGAAAAAACATTTGAAGAAACTTGTAATACTATTGCAACAGAACAAGTTGAAAATAAATTTGAATACAGCAAAAAATTATCTGGAGGATATGCCAACAATGGTTGCTACATTTTATTTTATGACACTGATTTAACTATAAAAACTGCACAATAATGACTTCCAAAATAATCTATTTAGGACATTTACGAACATCGTCAGTTCACGTACAATCTGGTACAGAAATTCTTTCAGATGCGCCAGTTGATAATCACGGAAAAGGTGAAGCATTTTCGCCAACAGATTTAGTTGCCAACGCATTAGGAAGTTGTATTCTAACTATTATGGGAATAAAAGCCCAAGACTTAAACGTAGATATTTCTGGAACAACAGCAGAAGTTACCAAAATAATGCAAACTGAACCAAGAAGAATTG
>NZ_JAYUPK010000081.1:0-6999 GCF_043760115.1 Flavobacterium sp. | reverse complement strand
GATACAATTTGGCAACTTGGTTTTGTTTATCTATTAATATTATTTCAAAGATACGTATTTCACACTTTTTTATTGTATGCAAAGATATGAGCCCAGATGGAAATGAAAATCTTTTCTTGACTTTTTTTAAAGGCAAGAAAAATTGTAATGCACAGCTGGAATTACCATCATAGAAATACCCAGACCAAATTGCTTCAAATAATTATTAATGAAAATAAAAAAAACTCTCAATTTCTTGAGAGTTTTGTATGATTAAAATAAATTTATTATGCTCTAATTTCTGAATATTCTTTAGAATTTTTAGTATTGTTTTTTACGTTTAGTAAAATTTTATTTTCATTAGAATCCCAATAATATACGTTGGTTGGAACAACTTTTATAACAATTACTGTTGAATCGTTTAAACTTTCTTCAAACCATGCATTGGCTATTGGATTCCAAATTTTATCAATAGCTTCTTTGTCGTTATAAATTGAAACATCACCAAATACTGATAAATAATAAGAATCCGCCATGCTTGTAAAAAACAATTGAACTCTTTTATCTTTTACTTTTTCAAAATTTTTATTACTTTCTTTAGAACTTATAAACCATATATTTCCTTCATCGTCAACTTGATGTATACTCATTGGTCTAGAAGTTAAAGGAATAATGTTTAAATTGGAACAAAACATACAAATTTTAATTTCTTCAACTAAATTTTTTAAGACTGCAATATCTTCTTTGTAGTATAAATTTTTAACTTCACCCATCATATTAAATTTTGTTTGTTTTGTACAAAGGTAACGTTCAAATTTTATTTTAATTTTACATCGTGTTAAGAAAATGTTATATAATTTACATTATTTCGGTTTCTTTTCTTGGCGGTATAAAAGTTAAATCGCGTTCTTTTTCGAGTTCTTCTATAATTACAGCATAATCGGCAGGTTCTATTTTTGATCCTTTAAAATCTACATAAACTCTTGTAAATTCTGCTCCAATGTAAAGAATTGCTGCTGTATAATAAACCCAAACTAAAATTATAATTAATGAACCTGCTGCGCCATAAGCCAAGCCTGTATTAGATTTTTCAATGTAAATACCAATTAAAAATCTGCCTAACATAAATAAACAAGCTGTAAAAAATGCTCCAACTTTTACATCTTTCCAAGCAATTTTAGCATCTGGTAACACTTTAAAAATTACGCCAAAAAGCGTTGTTATTACTGCAAAACTTAATATGATATTTATGATTTGAAAAATAATTAAAGTTACATCTGGAAAATAACTTTTCATCCAATCATTTAATGATAATAAAACACCATTAATCATAAAAGTTACTATTAATAAAAATCCTAATCCTATAATTAAAGAAGAAGATAAAAGTCTGTCTTTTAATAATTTAACCCATCCACGTTTAGGTTTAACTTTTACTTTCCAAATCATATTTATAGAATCTTGAATTTCTGCAAAAACACTTGTTGCTCCAATAATTAAGGTTATAATTCCTATCATTAAAGCAGAATTAGTTTTGCCAGAAAGTTCCATGTTTTTAATAATTTCTTGAATTTGCAATGCAGCTTGATTGCCAATTAATCCATTAATTTCACCAAAAATTCTGCCTTGAATTGCTTCTTTACCAAAGAAAAAACCAGCCAAAGAAATTAATAATAAAAGTAATGGTGCTAAAGAGAATATGGTGTAATAAGATAATGAAGCGCTTAGTTTTAAACCTCTATCATTAATAAATTGAATAAAAGTTATTTTTAAAAGCTTAAAAACATTTTTTATTGGATGTAAAAATCGATGTTTTTGCATAATTGATATTAAGATATAATAGGTCAAAATTACTTATTTATAAAAATTATAATTTATACAATTAAAGGTTTTAGTTACATTATTATAGTTTACAATGACTTAAAAATATTTTTAAACATTTTTTTTATATTGAACGATGTAAATTTTAAGAAATGTTTAATTTTAACCTATCAAAATTCATTTTCTATTATCATTAAATTATATTTGCTCTAGAAAAATTTTTTATGGAAGAATGTATTTCGGTTTTTGATATGTTAAAAATTGGTGTTGGACCTTCAAGTTCACACACACTTGGACCTTGGCGTGCAGCAGAACGTTTTTTATCTGAACTAAAATCTGAAAACATTTCAAGTAAAGTTATTCGTGTAAAAGTAGATTTATATGGTTCACTTTCTTTAACAGGAAAAGGTCATGCTACCGATTTAGCAATTATGTTAGGACTTTCTGGTCAAGATCCAGAGTACATTCCGATTCAAGATATTGCTGGAATTATTAAAGTTATTGAAGACAAAAACGAAATTAAACTTGATAACGAATTTGTTATTCCTTTTTATTTTTTGCAAGATATTGTTTTCAATAAAAATTTTCTTCCTTTTCATGCCAATGGATTGACTTTTAATGCTTTTTTATCTGATGATGCAACATATTCTTCTACCTTCTACTCTATTGGTGGCGGATTTGTTGTTAAAGAAGAACGTATAAATGCAAAGAAAAAATTAGAAATAAAACGTACATTTCCTTTTCCTATTCAAAATGCAGAAGAACTTTTAAATTATACGATTTCAGAAAATAAATCTATTTCAGAAATTGTATTTGAGAATGAAAAATCAATGCGTTCTGAAACAGAAATTGATTCAGAATTAATTAGAATTTGGAACACAATGCTAGAGTGTATGTATATTGGTTGCCATAGCGAAGGCATACTTCCTGGCGGATTAAATGTGCGAAGAAGAGCATTTGATATGCATCAAGGTTTAATTGGTTTGGCTAACTATAATTCGCCACAAACTTGGCTTGAAGAAATTAGAAAAACAGAAGTTAAATTTCGTCAAATATTAAAATGGGTTTCGTGTTTTGCACTTGCAGTAAACGAGGTAAATGCAGCATTAGGAAGAGTTGTAACTGCACCAACTAACGGAAGTGCTGGTGTAATTCCGGCAGTTTTAATGTATTATTTAGTAATTGAAAATCATAATGCAAGCGAAAAAGAAATTAAACAATTTTTGTTGGTTGCAGGTGAAATTGGTAGTATTTTTAAAAAAGGTTCTACAATTTCAGCAGCAATGGGTGGATGTCAAGCAGAAATTGGAGTTTCTAGTGCAATGGCAGCAGCAGCTTTAGTTGAAGTTATGGGTGGAACTCCAGATCAAGTTTTAATGGCTGCAGAAATTGCAATGGAACATCACTTAGGATTAACTTGCGATCCTATTGGTGGTTTGGTTCAAATTCCTTGTATAGAAAGAAATACAATGGGCGCAATTAAAGCTATAAATGCTGCCGAATTAGCAATGGAAACCGATGCAAAAAATGCCAAAGTTCCGTTAGATAAAGTTATTGATACTATGTGGCAAACAGCTAAAGATATGAATTCTAAATACAAAGAAACATCTGAAGGTGGATTGGCAATTGCAGTAAATATGGCAGATTGTTAAGAATTAAATAGACTGTAATGAAAATTAAAAAAGTATTAATACTAATGTTTTTTGCAATTGTTTTTTCAAATGTAAATGCACAAGTTAATAAAACGGTAACTAATGGTTACATTGTAACTATAAATACTAAAAATTTAGCCAAAGAAAAATTGCTACTTTACATGGCTTATGGTCCAGAAAAACAAATGGCTATTAGTGACAGTTGTACTATTAAAAATAATAATCAAAAAGTAGTTTTTAAAAAAACAGGAAAACTTTATGGTGTAATTTATTTTTTAAAATTTGCCACTCAAAAAAACGAAATTGAACTAGCAATTGATAACAATACTCAGATAAATTTATTTATTGATAACAATAATATTGAAACCATAATTTGTACCGAAAATAATTTAAATAAAGATTTTTTAAAGTATCAAAAAGAACAAAAAGACCTTGATACCGATAAAAAAATAGCACTAAGAACTTCATTGTTAACTAAATATCCAAATTCTATATTGAATCTTTATTTTAAAGTTGAAAACAAAATTTATGATAAAATTCCAGAAAATTTAAATGATAAAATAACCAAAAGAAATAGTTTTTTTACTTTTTTTGACAAAAATGAAAACAGAATATATTTATTGCCCAACTTGTTTAGATTGTTGTATTCCTATATAATTATTACACCTATAAATAATGAAAACTACATAAAAAACATTGATATTGTAATGAACGGAATTGATTGCAAATCTAAAAATTATGTTATTTATAGTCGTTGGTTTTTATCTAATTTAAGTTATTTTGAATCATTACAATTAGATTTATCTTACAATCATTTGTTTAAAAATTACATTGAAAAAAATAAATGTAAAAGTTTTTCAGATGCAGAATTAGCTGGTTTTAAAAATAAATATGATACCAATATTTTATTTGAAAGTAATAAAAAAGTACCCAATATTGAACTTGTTGATAAAAATTTAATTCCTTATTCTTTAGAAAAAATTTATCCAAATTTTGATTTTACTTTTATAGCATTTTATAGTCCAACTTGTCATCATTGTCAAATGATGATGCCGTTTGCAAGTGATACATTTGCAAATTTAAAATTGAAATATCCAACTAAAAAGATTCAATTAATTGCTATAGAAAATGATCCAGATGAAAGTAAATGGGAACAGTTTGTAATTGATAAAAAAATATCAAATTGGCTAAATTTAAAATCAATTGATCCTAAAAGGTTGTATCAAAACGATTTTAATGCCTATTCTAATCCTAATGTTTTTTTAATAGATAAATCTGGTTCAGTTTTATTAAAAACTTTCAATCCTAAAGCTATAGAAGAATTAATTCAAAAAAATTAAATATTTCCTCTATTTTCTTTATTGTCTGGGCTTGAATTAGGATAACGATTAGGAATTATATCTGAATTTTTATCTTTATTTTCAACCATTTTTTTACCTAATTCTTCCGATGCTGTGCTTGGTTTTGAAGCAATATGTTTATTGGTATATGTTTCTAAACTTTCTACAATCTCTTCAACATTTCTTGCTCGTTGAACCACTTTAGAATGACCTTCGTTATCTATTTCAATTTCTGCTTTTAAAATAGATTTTGATTGATTAATTGTTGAATTATCATCTAAATTCACTTGCTTATTGTTCATTTTTTTTGAACCTAAATCATCATTTATCATACTATAAATTTTATTTGTTATGTGAAAATAATTATGCCACGTTAGATTTATTAATAGGAAGTGAAAAATAAAAATTAGAACCTTTTCCAATTTCACTTTCAACCCAAATTTTACCACCATTTTTCTCTAAAAACCCTTTAACTAATAGTAAACCTATTCCTGCACCTTTATTTTCTTCAACAGCTTTGGATAGAGATTGTACTTGTGGTGCAAAAAGTTCACTTTGTACATTGCTGTTCATACCTATTCCAAAATCTTTTACTGAAACAACAACCATATCATTGGCTTGTTTTGCTGATAAAATAATCTTTCCGTTTATCAATGAATGTTTAATAGCATTAGAAATAATATTTTGCAAAATAGATCGTAACATTTTTTTATCTGCATACACGTAACAATCTTCTTTAATCTTATTATCTATATAAATTTCTTTTAATAAAGCTGTTTCCTTTAAAGATTCTATTACTTTATTAGCACTTGAAACTAATTTAGTGTTTTTAGGAACAAATGCTTCTGCTGCATATTTTATTCTTGCCCATTCTACTAGATAATCCAACATATTAAGTTCATTTACAGTAGCATTATAAAACTCTTGAAGAAGCTCTTTGGCTAATTCTGGTTCAATTGTTTCAAAATTAGATTTTAAATAATCTGCACCTTGAATAATTCCTGCAAGTGGACTTCTTAAATCATGAGATAATATGGCTAATACACTTTCTTTATGATTATTTAATTCTTCCAGTTCTTTGGCATATTTTTTTATTTTATCATCTGACAGTTTTTTTGCAGTTATGTCTTTTAATATTTTAACAAAACCTATAACCTCTTCTTTTTCGTTTTTTAAAGGAAATACTAAACCATCTGCATAAAATGTCTTTCCGTCTTTACAAAGATGCCATCTAATATCTATTGATCTTCCATTTTTTAAAGCTAAATCAATTTCTTTTTTTGGGATACTATTTTTCTTGTCTTCATCTGTAAAAATAGTTTCAAATGGCATACCTATTATTTCATCAGTACTGTATTGAAAAATATTTGTTGCTCCTGAATTCCAACTATTAATATTCAAATCAATATCAACTGTAAATACAGAATAATCCTGCAAACTATCAATTACTTGACTATAAAACTCTGAATTTGGAATATATTGTTTTTTCAATACTTTTTTGATCATAAAATTATAATATCATTAAAGGTTAATTTTTTGCAAAATTGAAACTAAATTTTACAACTATGTTACACAATTAAACTTTTTAGTTGTATATTTTTAGTTTTATTTAAAGTTTAAATAAAAACTATTTACAATTACAACTATTATAATATCAATGAACTATGTTTTTAGTTTCAATAAAATTATTTTTAATTATTGAAATATTTTATAAGCGTCATGTATACCATTATATACTTAAAATTTGTATTGGAGAAAATTTTAATTAAAAATAATTACTTCACAATTTTGCCAATTAATGATTTTATGAAAAATTTTAAAATGAAATTGCGAGCGAAGTTGTCAAGAATGTATTCCTATTAGTTGTATTTCCATCTTTCAAAAATACTTCATCTTTACTATTTAAATTTCTAGCTTCTATTCTAAACATAACATTGTCAGCAATTAAATAATCAAAATTTGCAGAAAAACCATAGGTTTTAAATCCATTTGGCGTTTCAGAAGCTATAATTACACCTTTCTCATCACTATAATATTCGCCTCTAGCAGCTAACTGAATTTTGTTCGTTGGTTTGTGTTGCAAAATTAAAACTGGCGAAAACCAAGTGTCATATTTCTCACTTTTGTTAGCACTTTGTTGCGATCCAATATCAAAACCAGTTGTTAAACTTGTTTTTTCAGTCACTTTAAATTGTCCATAGAAATTATGA
>NZ_JAYUPK010000080.1:0-3124 GCF_043760115.1 Flavobacterium sp. | reverse complement strand
TAATGAAAAATGATCCTGAAGTTTGTTTAAACAATCCTGATAAAATTCGTAAAAGTGTTGTTTTACCTGAACCATTTTCGCCATCTAGATATATTTTTTCAGAGGAATCTATTTTTAAATTTATGTTTTCTAAAATTAAATCGGTTGAATCTGGAAAAGAAAAATTTAGATTTTCTGTTTCTAAAACCATATTATTAAAACAGATTGTAGCATCAGAATTATTAAATTTTTCTATTTCTAAATCGGTAATTTGTCCTATTTTTTCAACTGAAGTTAACACATCATAAAATGTTTCTAATCCAATAATTATTTTTTCTACAGAATTTATTACTAGTAAAATTATGATTTCTGCGGCAACGAACTGACCAATATTCATTTGTTGGTTCAATACTAAAAATCCACCAATAAGAAGTAATCCAGAAGTTATAATTACTTTAAAAACAATAAGTTGTATGAACTGTCTTTTAATAATACTAAAATGTTTTTCACGAGATTGTAAGTAATTGGTAACTAAAGAATCGTTTTTAGAAAGTGCAAATTCAAAATTTTCTTTTTTGCGAAAGCTGTAGCTGTTTCTTGCCATTTCTTGCAACCAACTTGCAACCTTATATTTGTATTTAGATTCTTTTAAGCTTGTTGAAAGTCCAGAGTTATAAGAAAATTTAAAAATAGAATACAATAGTATTATCAATAATAAACCGAATAATATAAAAAATGGATGATAAAGAGAAAGTAAGATAATTCCAAAAATAATTTGTAAAATGGCAGAAGAAAAATCTATGAGTAATTTAGAAGTTCCTTTTTGAATAGAAATTGTATCAAAAAAACGATTGGCTAATTCTGGTGGATATTGATTGTATAAAGATTCTAAATTTATTTTTGGTAAACGATAGGCAAATTCAAAAGACGAACGAACAAATATTTTTTGTTGTAAATTTTCTGTAATTCGCAATTGCATTAAAGATAAAATCCCAACCAGAGCTACTCCAATTACAACAATTACTACAAGAACTATCCAAGAAACACTAACTTGTCCTGCTTGAATTAAATTGATAATTGCTTGAATTCCAAGTGGTAAAGACAAACTTACTAATCCAGCAAAAATTGCATATAAAAACAATTGAACAATGTCTTTTTTGTCCAGTTTTAATAAATTAATGAATCTGCTTAATGGTGATTGTGACATTTGTAAATTATTTTAAAATAAGTGCAATCATGTTTTGATAAAATTGAGATGGCGAGTTTTCTTCGTTACAATTGGTAATTGTTTTTAAATGATCTTTTAAAAAATGTTGATGCAATGCACCTTCTACTATTGATGAAGCCAAGCTTTTTGCATAGTGATAATTGGGATTTACTTCTTGAATCATTGTTATAATTCTATTAATAACTCGTTTGTATATTAAGAAAAAACCTTCTTTGTTTTCTTCGTCTACCTCTTTAGTTAGAATTGTTTTAGTAAATTCTAAAACAATAATTTTATTTAAAATAGCTTCGTTAATGTGTTGTGTTGCCGAATCGTCTTCAATTTTTTCTGTTACAATTGCTATTGCTTTTTGTAATTTTTCTGTTGGATTTACAATATTATTTGTTGCAAAAACCAATCGGTATTCCATCCAACCCCAATACCAAGACGATAAGTAGAGTAGTAGTTTGTGTTTATTTTCGAAATAGCGATATAATGAACTTTCATTGGAACCAATTCTTTCGCCCAATTTTTTAAAAGTAAAATTATCAAAACCAACTTCATCAATTAAAATGATGCTTTGTTTTATTATGTTTTTTCCTAAAGTTGATGTTTCTGGATTTTTTACATACAATTTTTCGTTAACCGAAATAATTATGTTGGAAAGTATTGTTTGCATAATTTTACTATTTAATCTGATGTTGTTGGTGTAAATTCTTTTTCTTCTTTTTTTGTTAAATCTAAATTATAAAGAAGAGCAATGTTTAAAAAATCGCGACCTGTTTCATCATTTATTTTATAATCAAATTGATATATGTAGCCAGTTTGAATGGCTAAATTTTTATTTACTTCATATCCACAACCGATAAACAATCTGTTTCTTTCAAAAAAAGGTTCTTTATTGGTAAAGAATAATTCGTTCCAAACCATTGTATAAAAGGTTTTGGGTTCTATTTTTATATTATTTATTGGTATTGTTGCCCCAATTCTATATCTAAATCTATTCTTAAATCCGTCACTTGTAAATCGTTGTTCTGCTCTGTAACGATGTTCTAAAGTTAGATAGCGTAACGGATTTTTAAGATTTACTTGCAACCATGTTCTTATTTCTTTGTTTTTAATTGGATCATTAAAATTACCGCCTTCGCTAAAAGTATTGTACGAACCAAAACCAGATGTTGCTGAAAAATCTTTACTAATTTTATAGGTTACACCAGATTTTATTTCGTAATAATGGAACTCATCATAAAACGACAAACTTCTAACTTGTGATTCTGCAAAAACATTCCATTTAGAACTTATCTTAACGTTCATATTTAAGATGTTCCAAGAACCTAAATTTTCTTGAGAGAAAAGTAAATTAAAAAAAAGAATACCTACTATTAGAAAAGTTTTAAATTTCATTTATTTCTAAAAATTAATTTTAAATCCAAAGTTTAAATTTTTCATATCTTGTAATTTTGGCTCTATTTTATTATCATTCAAATCAAGGTATTTTAGATGATCTAAAGTTTGTACTTGCGGAATTTGCTTGAGTTTATTATGATTTAAATATAAATTTTCTAGATTTTTAAATGCTAAAATTTCTGCAGGAAGTTTTGATAAATTATCGTTTTCTAAATGTAGGGTTTTTAAATTTGGTAACTGTGCTAAAACAGCTAATGTTTTTGGTAAATTAATATTTTTTTCATTGTTTAGATAAAGTTCTTCAAGATTCACAAGTTTTTCAAATTCTATTGGCAAAGTTTTAAAATCGTTTCCGCTAATGTCTAATGTTTTTAGCGTTTTTAAGTTTGTAATTGCTAAAGGAATTTCAGTTAAATGATCGTTTTGAAGACTTAAATATTCTAAATTTATAAATTTAGACCAATCGTTATCTGAAAGCGAAATTTCTTGATTGCCTAAATTTAATCGGTACACTTTTTCAGGATTTTTTAA
>NZ_JAYUPK010000079.1:0-7074 GCF_043760115.1 Flavobacterium sp. | reverse complement strand
AAAACCGTTGAATGACTTTTTAAATCGTGCTTTAGAAACGGAGGAATAGATTTTCAATGTCAATTGCAAAAGTCAATATCAATTACAAAAATCAATATCAATTGGAAGACAATTTTCAATTTTATTCAATTTTGTCTTCCTGAGAAGTTTATGCTGAGCGAAGAAGAAGTACAGTCGAAGGATTTTTTTGATTGAAGAATGATGATTAACGATTGTTGATTTCAGATTTTTTTGAAATTGATTTTTGAAATTGATTTTTGAAATTGATTTTGTCAACCTAAAAAGTTTATGCAGAACACTGACGAACTACAGTCGAAAGATTTTGAAAGAAGAATTAAAAATAAAATAAAACACAATGCAAATTCAAACTAATTTCTCTTTAAAAAAATACAATACTTTTAACATTGAAGCCAAGGCAAAGCAATTTGTAGCCGTTCATAGCGAAGAAGAATTGAAAATCGTTTTAAAAAATCATTCCTCAGATAAAAAATTTATTCTTGGTGGCGGAAGCAATATGTTATTGACTCAAGACATTGATGCGCTTGTAATTCACGTTGATTTAAAAGGAAAAAAAGTAATTCAGCAAGATGATAATTTTGTTTGGATAGAAAGTATGGCTGGAGAAAACTGGCACGAATTAGTTTTATTTACAATAAATCAAGACTTTGGCGGATTAGAAAATATGTCGCTAATTCCTGGAAATGTAGGCACAACTCCAGTTCAAAATATTGGCGCTTACGGAACAGAAATTAAAGACACATTTGTTTCTTGCAATGCCATAAATATTGCAACTCAAGAAGTAAAAACGTTTACCAAAGCCGAATGTAATTTTGGTTACAGAGAAAGTATTTTTAAACACGAAGCTAAAGACCAATATGTTATTACGTCGGTACTATTTAAACTAACAAAACGCAATCATAAAATAAATAGTTCTTATGGCGATATTACTAAAGAATTAGAAAATAAAAATGTAAAAACACCAACGTTAAAAGATATTTCTAATGCTGTAATTGCTATTAGACAAAGTAAATTGCCAGATCCAAAAGAACTTGGCAACAGCGGAAGTTTCTTTAAAAATCCTATAATTTCTAAATCAGATTTTGATAAAATTCACGTTTTGCATCCAGCAATGCCACATTATGTACTTTCAGAAACTACAGTTAAAGTTCCTGCAGGTTGGTTAATTGAACAAGCTGGATTTAAAGGCAAGCGATTTGGCGATGCAGGAATTCATAAAAACCAAGCGTTAGTTTTAGTAAATTATGGTAATGCAACAGGACAAGAAATTTTAAATGTTTCTAAAGATATTCAAGCGACTGTTTTAAGGGAATTTGGTATTGCTATTGAAGCGGAAGTTAATGTAATATGATGTTAGAATTTTGATATTTGATAATGGAATTATTGCTATTAAAATATAAAAAAATATAACTACATTTGTATAACAAAATATAACTATATGAGCATCAATTTCAATGATATTATTGAAACTGTAAGAATTAAAGAAAATTCTATTTCCATTAAAGCCATAGTAGCAACTGGTAAAGAAGGAGAATATTTTGTTGCAGTTTCTCCTGCAATTTTAGTTAGTGGATATGGTAGCACAAATGAAGAAGCTTATCAATCTTTTCAAGAAAATCTAGAACTTTTTTGTCAAGATTTAATGAAATTAACTAATGAGCAAAGAGAAATTGAACTGGCTAAACTTGGATTTTCAAAAGTAAAATACCACAATAAAAATTATTCTAAATCATATATTGATGAAAACGGAGTTTTACAAGGTTTTGAACCTGGAACTTTAAAAACTTCAATGCTTGAAGCTACTGTTTAATTTTAAATTCAATTACTTTTTTATTCATAAAAATACCCCAATTAATTAAAAAGTAATTGGGGTATTAGATTAGAATTAAGGAATTAATCGTCTTTAACCGTAATTACAATCTCTTCATTGAAATTATACTCACCTTTTTTAAAAATTTCTTTATTGGCAAGAATTATTTCATATGTGTAAATACCTTTTGGTAATTCTAAAAAGCATTCTTTTCCGTCGTTTTGAACTACTAATTCTTTTTTAATTTCGTTATCGTCATCATCTTTACCATAAATTTTAAAAGTTATCTTATCAGAAAGTTTGTTTTTCACACAAACACTTTCAATAATTTTAGAATCTTTAGCTTTAGTAGATGAAGCATTATTATTTTTTAAAAAACCAAGTCCATTTATTATTACCTCGCCACCTCTTATAACTTTTTCTAAATCTGATTGAGAAAATGAAAAAAATGGCAGTAAAAGATATAAAAAAAATATTTTTTTCATAATTTACAACAAGTGTTTAAATGAATACACTAAAATAAATATTAAAATACAAAATGAAATTTTTTCAAATAATGATATTTTATAAAGAAAAGACATTTTTTTATTTAGTAGGTAATCTATAAAAAAACCAATAGCAAATAATATAAAAGTAATCTTAATTATTCCAAAATCATACAAAAATTTAAATATATAACCTAACTTTGATAATTCAGGTAGTAATATTATAAAAAATCCTAAAATTAAGACATAACCACCTATAAAATTTTTCTTTTCCATTTTAAAATATTTATTTATTTGTTAATAATCACTGTAACCGCATTTTCTCATACATGAATTAAAACCTCTTACACACGCACCAACTGCATTATGGTGAACAATAGTTGCAACAACAGCACCTGCACCTGCAACTACTACATTAAAAAAGAAACCTACTCCAGAAGCACCAATTGCAGCCGCATAGTTTGAATCAGCATCACTATTACAACCAACTGCATCATTAATGCATCCAAATGAACAAGGTGCCATTTTACTTGGAACTTTTAATTTAACCTTAAAATTAGTTTCGGACAATTTATAAAAATCTTCACTAGGAATTAAAGCAAAATATTCATTATTTTCTTCAACCATTTTGTTGAATAAAGTTCCTAATGAAGTAAATTCAATTTTTAAATCGTCAATAGATGAAAAAGAAATTTTATTTTTATTTGTTTCAATCCAAACTTCAAAATCTTGAATGCTTTTTAATTCATTTAAACCTAAATTTACATCATAGTTTAATTTATCATAAAATAAATTAAATGTTTGATTAAAATTTTTATAACTTTCACTCAAGATATATTTCTCATGCAACTCATTGAATTTATCACTTTGTGAAAATCCATTAGAATTAAACATAAAAATTGTCACAATGCATAATATTAAATTTTTCATAATAAAATTGTTTAAAATTAATAATTTATTTAATTTGACAAAAACTTTCTCGAGAAATTTTGACTTTGTAAAATTGTAAAAAAACTCTCTAAAAAAAAATGTGAATATTTTAAACATTTTTTAGCATTAATGTCAAATATGAAAAAAAATTTAATAATTTTGAACATTAAATCCGAAATTTTACATTATGATTTTACAGCCAAAAGAAAAATTAAAAAAATTAAGGAAAGCTAAATATACTCAAGCAATATTTTCTGAATTAGTAGCTATGGATCAATCGCAATATAATAGACGTGAAAAAGGAAGAATTTCAATAACTGATGATGAATGGGAAAGATTTGCAAAAGTTTTAAAAGTTGATGTTGAAAATATCAAAGAATTAGATGTTCCATTAGTCAATATTACTCACAATCATGGAGAAAATGACCATTCAATAAATGGTTATGAAATTAAGGTGAGTGTACCTAAAAATATTTTTGACATATTTCATAATAAATTAGATACATTAATTACTTTAATGAGTAAAAATTATGAAAAATAAATAATTTTATTTCTTTATTTAACATCTAAAAAATCTAAAATCAATAAACAATATCTAACATACATTTAGTACTTTTGCACACGATTAAAAATTCATTATGCTGCTAATTTTACTTTGTTTATTTATTACTGTTGTTTTTGTTCAATTTCTATATTATGTAGTATTCTTTGGTAAATTCTCGTTTGCCAAACCACAAGTTAGCAAGCAAAAAAGAATTCCAATTTCGGTAATTGTTTGTGCTAAAAACGAAGAAGAAAACGTTAAAAATTTTATTCCAATTTTAGCTTCTCAAAATTATCCAGATTTTGAAATTGTGCTTATAGACGATGCTTCTTCCGATGAAACTTTAGAATTATTTGAAGCATTTGAAAAACAATATTCCAATGTAAAATTGGTAAAAGTAGAAAATAACGAAGCATTTTGGGGAAACAAAAAATTTGCTTTAACACTAGGAATAAAAGCTGCTAAAAACGAATATTTATTGTTTACCGATGCCGATTGTTACCCAACATCAACCGAATGGATTACCCAAATGAGCTCACAATTTACGCAACAAAAAACAATAGTTTTAGGTTATGGCGCGTATGAAAAAATTAAAAATTCATTTCTAAATAAAATTATCCGTTTTGAAACCTTATTAACTGCTATACAATACTTTGCTTGGGCAAAACTTGGAAAACCTTACATGGGAGTTGGTCGAAATCTTGCCTATAAAAGAGAAGAATTTTTTAAAACTAACGGATTTATAGATCATATGAAACTACGTTCTGGCGATGACGATTTGTTTATAAATCAAGCAGCCAATTTTAAAAATACAACTATAAGTTTTGCACCAGAAAGTTTTACTTATTCTAAACCAAAAACTTCTTTTTCCGATTGGTTTACCCAAAAAAGACGCCACGTTTCTACAGCAAAAAACTACAAAGCGTTCGACAGAAGTCAACTGGCATTATTCTATGCTTCGCAATTATTATTTTACATTTTGCCAATAATCTTGTTAATTTTTCTTTATCAATGGATTGTGGTATTAAGTTTGATAATATTTCGATATATTTTTGCTTGGATATCTTTAGGATTTTCGGCATCTAAATTAAAAGAAAAAGACGTAATGTATTGGTTTCCAATAATCGAAATTACACTAATTTTTACACAATTAAATATTTTTATCACCAATACATTCTCAAAACCAGTACATTGGAAATAAATGCTCATATTGACAAAGCCAAAAAAGGCGATCAAGTTGCCTTTACCTATTTGCTTGACCATTATTGGAACGAAGTGTATGGATTTATGCTTAAACGCACTGAAAATGAGACAGATGCCGAAGACATTGCCATAGAAACATTCTCTAAAGCTTTCGATAAAATTGCAACTTATAATCCTGAATTTCAATTCAATACATGGTTAATTGCAATTGCTAAAAATGTTCATATAGATTTACTTCGCAAAAAAAAATCGTCCCATTTTGTAGAAATCACAGATGAAGAAGACCAACAAGCATACAACGTTGCCGACAGTTCACCATCAGCCGAAGATGAACTAATTACAGAGCAAAATCTTTCTAGATTATTGCAATTCATAAAAGAATTAAAACCTCATTATCAAGAAGTTATACAACTTCGTTACTTTCAAGAACTCAGCTATCAAGAAATTTCAGAGCAACTTAACGAACCGTTAAGCAATGTAAAAATAAAACTCCTTCGTGCCAAAAAACTCTTGGCAGAAATCATTCAAAATAAATAGCTTTTTTAGAAACGAATGGCTTGGGCTTTATTTATATAGGTAATTCCTGCCTTCCATTCTATTCCCAATGAAAAATTGGGAGATGCCATTCCAGTCAGGGTTATTTAATTTTTGTATTGCATTTTTATAACTTAGTTTTTTACTTCTTTCCGTTCTGACAAAGTATGTTAAAAAATAATACACTTATAACACAATTTTAACAAATAGTATACGTTATAAAAGTATAAAACACATCAATTATGTAACATAAATACTTTAACCCTTAATTTTTATTATTATGAGAAATGTTAGTATTTATGAAAAAAAATGGCTCGACCTAGTTTTTGAAGGAAAAAACAAAGAGTATGGTGCGTACAAACTTCGCCAAGAGCAAAATAAAACAACAACTATCGCTTTTATTTTTGGAATGACTTTTTTATGCAGTTTTGTTTTTCTGTTAAGTTCATTTACAAAACCTGAACCAGTTACTATTATTTGTGATTTACCAAAAATTACTCCAGTTCATTTAGCTAAAGATCCAATAATTGACCAACCAAAAGTTGAACCAATAAAACCAAAAAGCAACCCAAAAACTCCAATTGAGGTAGAAAAATCAACTGGACCAATGGTTATTGTAGAAACGCCAGCAGCAATTGTAGATGTTCCAACAAATATTGACAGACCAAATACTGCAATACCACCAACTGGAACTCCAACTGGCGGAACTGAACCATATGTAGCGCCAACAACTGGTGGCGGAACTATTCCAACAGTAATTATACCAAAACCAACTGGACCAGTTGCAACAAGTGAACTTGACAGACAGCCAAATTATCCTGGTGGAATGAAAAATTTTTATGAATATGTTGGAACAAATTTTGACAGAAATAATCTAGACGAAGGAGAAACTATTAGAGTAAAAGTTTCTTTTGTAATAGAAAAAAATGGCACAATGACAGACATTAAAGTTTTAGAAAAAACAAATTCTACAATAGATAACGAAGCAATTAGAGTTTTAAAATCTTTAAGAACTAAATGGTCTCCAGGGTTTAAAAACGGCGAACCTGTTAGAACTCAATTTACATTACCAATTACTGTAGTGTTATAAATCTATTTTATTTATTTTTCTAAGAAAACTTGTGAGTTGAAATTTTAACTTGCAAGTTTTTTTACTTGAGTTTTGTTTTAATAAATATATTTTTATCGTACTTCTTTCCATTCTGATTCCAAAGTTTTAGAAGAAGAATCTCTGTTAAATTAATTTAACTTTTATTTCGTTTATGTAAATTGATTTTAGAGACTCTTCCTTCGTCAGAATTGTAGATGTTAGATATTTCGGTAACAAAATTAACTTTGATAAATTTTGTTACAATGAGAAACAACAGCCAAGATTTCACATTAGAAAGGAATCTTCTAATTCAAACTTCCATCACCAACTTACTAATCAATTTTCTTTAGTGATTTTTTATATCTTATCTGTTAATCCAATGATTATATAAGCAAAAAAAATCCTCATCATTAATCTGATGAGGATTTAAAGAAAGGCGGCGACATACTCTCCCACAAAT
>NZ_JAYUPK010000078.1:0-20914 GCF_043760115.1 Flavobacterium sp. | reverse complement strand
TTGATTCTGATTGGAAACGGCAGATTTCTTTAATTCTTCTAGCAACGCTTGATTTTTTTCTTCCAAACTATCAATTTTTGCAAACAGTTTTTCGATTTTAATTTCAAGAGTATCAATTATTTCTGCAATTTCACTCATTTATAACATAATTCATTACTTAATCTTACAAATTTATAATTCTCAATCAATTAAACCAATATTTTGAGTAAAAATATTCATTTATTTTTGATTAAACTTGTAATATTTTGTTACATAGCTATTTATAATCACTTTTCTATTTTTATTTTAGTAGTAATAATCTTTTTTATATTTTAGCCAAAAACCTACTTTACCATGAGATTACTAATTTTAACTTTAATGACTTCATTTTTTTGTAACTCGCAAGAAAAATATCCCCAAGATTACTTTAGATCTCCATTGGATATTCCTATTCAATTGTCTGGAAATTTTGGAGAGTTACGTCCCAATCATTTTCATGCAGGTTTTGATATTAAAACCCAACAAAAAGAAGGATTGAATATTTATGCTGTTGCTGATGGTTATGTTTCTAGAATTAAAATTTCTATTTATGGTTACGGAAAAGCAATTTATATAACGCATCCAAATGGGTATACATCTGTTTACGGTCATCTTCAAAAAGCATCTGGAACTATTCAAGATAAAATTATCGAATTGCAATATGATCAAAAATCTTATGAAATTGAAGCTTTTTTTAAACCCAACGAAATACTTGTTACTAAAGGACAAGTAATTGCAATTTCTGGAAATACTGGTGGTTCTGAAGGTCCACATTTACATTTTGAATTTAGAGAAAATAAAACAGAAAATGCATTAAATCCGTTACTGTTTGGTTTAAGTGTAAAAGATACCAAAAAACCTGTGGTTTCAAGTTTGATGGTTTATCCTATTGATAATGAATCTGTTGTGAATTCATCTAAAAGACCAATATCATTAAATTTATCGCTTCAAGCCGATGGAACTTATGTTTCTGAAAAAGTTTTGGCTTCTGGTAAAATTGGTTTTGGAATAATTTCTTCAGATTTTGATGATGTTTCTTTTAACAATAATGGAACCTATAAAATTCAAATAAGTGATAACGGAAAAACTATTTTTAGTTATGAATTTGACAAAATAGCATTTGAAGAAGCTAGGTTTATTAATGCGTTTATTGATTATGATAGATATAAAAAAATGCGAAACCGAGTTCAAAAATTGTTTATGAAAAATGAATACAAATTAGCAAATATAAAATCGAACATCAATAACGGAATTTTAAATATTGTTCCAAACTATATGGATACAGAAAAAATAGAAGTATCTGATTTTTATGGTAATACAACTAAAATTACAATTCCAGTTTCGTATTCAGCTGGATTAAATGTTGTTCCTGTTGAACCAAAAACCACTAAATATTTTATAAAAGCTAAATCAGACACCAATTTTGAGAAAGACAATTTCTCAGTATTTTTTCCTGCAAATACTTTTTATGATGATTTTTATATGAACTTTGATGTAAAAAATAAAACACTTTTTCTACATGAAGATGTAGTTCCTGCTCATACTAATTTTACAATTTCTGTAGAAGATTCAGTTTCTAGCGCATCAGAAAAAAGTAGAATGTTTATTGCAGCAGTTAACGGAATAAAATTGGGTTACAATGCAACAAACTTAGTAGGTAATACGTTTACTTGTAAAGCACGAACTTTAGGACAATTTAAATTAGTAAAAGATACTGTTGCGCCCAAAATTTCTATTGCAAAACCCATTCAGGATAAGTGGATTACAGGTCAAAAAAGTATTTCTATTACAATATCGGATGATTTGTCTGGCGTGAAAACTTATAATGGTTATATAAATGACAAATGGGTTTTATTTGAATATGAAAATAAATTAAAACGATTAACACATACTTTTGCTGATAAATTATTATTAGAAGGAAAAAATAATTTGAAAATTGTTGTAACCGATAATGTTGGAAATTCAACTATATTTGAAACTCAATTTAATAGAAGCCAAAAAAAATAAAATTTGAAAACAAAAATTAAATTAGTTCACCTTTTTTTGCTACTTTTATCGGTAGTTTCTTTTGCTCAAAACGCTAGAATTAAAGGAGTTATATTAGACGAAAATAGTAAAGCTGTAGAAGGCGTGACGGTAAGTTATCAAGGCAAATCTACTGTTACTGATGAAACTGGTTTTTATATTATTGGTGTTCCTTCCAATCAAAAAGTGGTTTTAATATTTTCGCACATTTCTTTAGGAAAAATTACAGGAACATTTCAATTAAAACCCAATGAAGATTTTGAATATAATCCAATTATGGTTGTTGGATCTGAGCAATTGAGTGATGTAATTATTACAAGTAATAAACGCAGAGTTCAAGGTATTATAAGTATTGAACCAGAAACCATTAGGAGAATTCCAGGTGCAAATCCTGGTATTGAAAATATTTTAAAATTGCTTGGAGGAACAAGTGGAAACAATGAATTAAGTACTGGTTACAACGTTCGAGGAGGAAATTATGATGAAAATTTAGTCTACGTAAACGAAATAGAAGTCTATCGACCGTTTTTAATTCGTTCTGGTCAGCAAGAAGGTTTGAGTTTTACAAACACTGATTTAGTTCAAAATGTAGATTTTTCTGCTGGAGGTTTTCAAGCTAAATATGGCGATAAAATGTCTTCTGTTTTAGATATTACTTATAGAAAACCTACAAAACTTTGCGCATCAATTGAAGCAAGTTTACTTGGAGGAAGTATTTCTGCCGAAGGCGTTTCTAAAAATCAAAAATGGAGTGCCATTACTGGAGTTCGTTACCGAGATAATTCTCTTTTGGTAAACAGTCAAGAAACAGAAAGTAATTTTAGACCTTCATTTGCCGATATTCAAACCAGTGTAAATTTTAACTCTTCTACCAAATGGCAATGGAGTTTTCTTGGAAATATTTCTCAAAATAAATATAATTTTCAACCATTAACGCGTCAAACCAATTTTGGAACTATTAACGAACCAATTGCCTTGCAAGTTTTTTACGAAGGTCAAGAACAAGATGAATATCAAACTTATTTTGGTGCAATAAAATCTACTTTCGTGGCCGATTCTGTAAGTACTTATAAATTAATTGCATCTGCTTTTCACACTCAAGAACAAGAACATTTTGATATTGATGCTGCTTATTTTCTTGGCGATGTTGATACTAATATTGGATCAGAAACTTTTGGTGATGTAACTTTCAATACAGCTGTTGGTTCGCAATTAACTCACGCAAGAAACGATCTAGATGCTGTAATTGTAAATGCAGAAATTAAAGGAAATCATACAATTAAAAATAAATTTCAAATAGATTGGGGTTTAAAATATACGCACGAAAGTATTCGCGATAGAATTGTAGAATGGGAAGTTATAGATTCGGCAGGATTTTCATTAAACAATCCAATATTAGATTTACCAGTAAATGATCAACCTTACAATCCATATATTGGTCCGTTAGTTCCATATAAAAATGTTAGAGCAACTAATTTTGTAGACATCAATAGAATTTCTGGATTTGCACAATGGAGTAAAAAAACAACCATTGGAGAAAGTCAATTGTGGTTAAATGCTGGAGTTAGAGCACACAATTGGACAGTTTCTGGACCACAAATAGTTAATTCAAAAACACAAACTGTTTTTTCTCCAAGAGTTCAAATTGCATTAAAACCCAATTGGGATAATAGAGATATGATTTTTAGATTTTCTACAGGATTTTACTATCAACCGCCATTTTATAGAGAATTACGTGATGAAAATGGAGTAGTGCAACCCAATGTAAAAGCTCAAAAATCAATACACTTTGTATTGAGTAATGATTATAGTTTTAAAATGTGGAATCGTCCTTTTAAACTAGTTTCAGAGTTGTATTATAAAAATATGACTGATGTAAATACATATACTTTAGAAAATGTTAGAATTAGATATCGCGCTAATAATGATGCAGTTGCATACACTTATGGTTTTGATTGTAGGTTAAATGGACAGTTTGTAACAGGAACAGAATCATGGTTTAGTTTTGGCTATTTAAAAACCGAAGAAAATCAAAATGATAAAGGTTACATTGCAAGACCAACAGATCAACGATTAAAATTTGGAATTTTGTTTCAAGATTATATGCCAAATATTCCAAACGTAAAATTATATTTAAATTTGGTTTATAATACAGGACTTCCTGGCGGTTCACCATCGTATGCTGATGTATATCAATATCAAAGTCGTTTGCGAGATTATCGTCGTGCCGATGTTGGATTCTCCTATGTTTTTACAGAAAAAAATAGTGAAAAACCAAATGGACATTGGTTAAAAAAGTTTCAAGATTTATCTTTAGGATTTGAAATTTATAATCTATTTAACAATCAAAATGCAATTACTAATACTTGGGTTCGTGATGCGTATACTAAAAATCAATACGGAATTCCCAATTATTTAACCCAACGAGTTTTTAATATAAAATTGTCGGCTAGGTTGTAAAATTCATTAAATTTGATAAAAAATTTATTATGCATAAATTCATTATATTAGTTCTAATTATTGTTACGTTTAGCAGCTGCAAACAAGAAAAAGAAACTCCCAAAGTGCGTTACGAAGCAACTTCTAAAGATAAAAAAGAAGTAAAAGTTGATACAACTCAAATTGCTGTTGCCGATCTGCCAATACATTTTGAAGGAACTAATTTTTTAATTCATCCAATAGGAAATCTAAATAGTGCTGGAAAAAAAGTTGCCTATGATTCTTCTAGTGCTTATCAAGATCAAAGTTTTACTATTTCTAACACTAACGATTTTCAAATAACTGGTCATTTATCTAATTTAAAATTTCAACAAGTAAACTCAGATTCTTTAAAAGTGCTTTCTGCAAAACCAATTTTAATAGAAACTGCAACCTATTTAAAAATGTTTTCAGACAAAACAGGAAATCAATTTATGGTTTACACTTTATCAGATTCTGATACCAATATGGATGGAAAACTAGATGAAAAAGACATTAAATCATTGTATATAAGTGACAGTAGCGGAAATAAATTCACTAAAATCTCACCAGATTTAAATGAATTGATAGATTGGAATTGTATAGAAGCAACTTCCAAATTATATTTTAGAACTATAGAAGACAGCAATAAAAATGGCGCTTTTGACAAGAATGATGTGGTGCATTATCACTTTTTAAATTTATTATCTAAAGATTGGAAAGCCGAAGAGTACGTTCCAATTAATTAGTTTTTAACAGAGTTAGTTACTACCATGTAAATTACTACAATGATTATTCCAAGTAAAAAAATTAAAAATAAATAAAACAACGTCAATAATATTCTTAATATAATTTCACCTAAATCTTTGTCTTTATAAAGTTTTAAGTAAAGCCAAATATTAAATCCATAAGCACCAAAACCAATAATTGCACTCGAGATAAAAATAAATCCAGTATTTGCACACAAATATTTTATTGGTGTAAAAAGAATTCCAATAATCATAAGTTGTGCGGTTGCAAACGAATTTATAATAATATTTTCTATAAAATTATAACCCCATTTTCTAAATGCTAACCAAGTACAAATTGATATAAATGGTACAGTTATAAGTTGAATTAGTGTATAATATTCTGTGAAAATCTTTCCGAATGTATCTGGATTAAAACTATTTTTTGAGTTAGATACTTTCATTTCCTCAATAATTTTTAAATCTCCATTGTAATGCGCTAAAAAAGTTGTAATACCTGCAAGAACGAATACCATTAATATTGGTTTGTAATGTTTAACTCGTTTACCTTCAATAAATTCTTTAACCATTTCGCCTGGACGAGTAAGTAACTGTTTAGAAGTATAGAGTAACCCATTATTTAAATGAAGAAAAGTATATTTTGCTTCATCTTTTAAATAATTTAAATCAAGACGTTTAGTACTTGTTTTTTGTCCACAATTGGAACAATAATTTACTTCAAAAGTATTTTCGCAATTTTTACAAAAGTTACGATGCATATTTTAAAACTTGCTTTTTATAATTTTTTAAAAAAACAAATTTACAAGTACAGTAACAAGAAGCGTAACTAATTTTACTACAAGTGTTATCATAATATTTTTATTTAAAGTTTAGAGGAACTTATTTTGTGTAAATTTAAAATATTTATTGTTAATAAAATTGTAAAAATGGAAAGAGATTTTAGTTATTTTTTATTCTTCAAAATTATCAAAATAGGTAAAATCTTTAGTTATCAAACCATTTTCGATGGTGAAAATAGTACAAATTGGCAACTCAAATTTAGAATTATCTGGCGCAGTTCCACTTGAAACAAATTCTACAATAATATGATTATCTCCAGATGGATAAATTGCAATTACTTTATCATTCAAATCTGGAAATACATTATTTAGGTCAGAATATTTATCAATAATTTGTTTGTGCGTTTGTTTTACAATTCCTGCACCAAGCGTTGGATCTTTAAAATCGGCATTTTCAACATACATTGCTGCAGTTTTTTCCCAGTCGTGTTTGTTAAAATGTTCAAAATAAGTTTTTACAAGTTCTTCTTTGTCTGTTGTTTTCATAACTGTGGTTTTTGGTTTGTTACAAGAAATAACTAAAAATGTTGCGATGATTAATGTTGCGAGTTTTTTCATAATTGTTAGTTTTAAGTTATTATTTCAATTCTAAATCTAATTTGCTTTCCTCTAAAAACTTTTCATAATCTTGAATGTTGAGCATATCATAAATTGCTTTCTTTTTATCTGATGCTTGGTTATAATATGCTTTACAAATTTGATAACCAACCCAATATCCTAAATCTGCTGGTTTTTCTTCTGTTTCTTGATCAGAATTTGCAATCCAATTACTCTTATCATTCAGTAACATTTCTTTTTTAAAATCTGCCCAAATGGTTTTTTCTTTGCCTTTTGCATAAATATGTAAACGTTCATTGGCAGTTTTTCCTGAAATTAATTCTCCAATAAAATCTGCCATTCCTTCAACAATTGCAGCTTTTAAAAGTGTTGGACTTGACGCCATTCCAGATTGTTCGTAGTGAATTAATTCATGAGCAACCGTATAAGGCAATTCGTCAAAAGCACTATTGTTGTTCTTTTCCCAAAGTGTTAACTCAGAAATATTGGCATTTTCAGACATGCAAGCTTGATCAATTGCTAGAATTAAACCGTCGCTAGAAATTGTTCCTGCCGAATTAAATTTTCCAATTACAAAATAGATTGGTGGAAAAATAGCTTGCGGATAAATTTCTTTTAATTTAATAAATGATTTTTGATATGATGATTGAAACTTCTTGGTATTTAGTGTATTCTGTCGAATGCTTTCATAGTATTTTTTCTTTACGTTATGTTGAAACACAAAATTCTCAATAGTATTTATTTTGTTTACATAATAAAATTGAAGTGCAATTGTACCTTTATCTATGTATTGTTTTTTGTAAATCGATTCAGTATTTTCTGAGTTTTTAGTAACTAAATCATTTGCTTTCCAAAAATTAATCACATCGCTATCAATTATTTTGACTTTTTTAGGGTTGGTTGTATAAACTATTTTGATTGATTTTATAATTTTATCCCAGCGTTTAGATTGCTTCATAAAGTTAAAACTTTCATCTCCTTTTAAAGCTGGTAAATCATTGTAACCATATAATTTTATTGATTTTTCGATGCATCTAAAACTGTTTGTACTATCTTTTGCTTCGGCAAATGCCATAGAAGTATAATAATAATATTCTTGTTTTGAAATTTTATTTTCTACAAGTTCTGATGCTTTTTCCCAAATTTCAGCAGCAGTTTTAAACTCTTTTTTTTTGTAAAAAGTATTTCCAGTTTGAATCAAACTATCTACTTTTTGTTGTTGGGAAAAAGAGGATGATACAACTAATAATAATAAGATTTTTTTTAGGTTTTTCAATTTTTTACAAGTTTTATTGTTGATACTAAATGACCAAATAGTATAATTGGAACTATAAATGTGGGCAACCAAGTAAACGGAAAATTTAAAAGTGCGATATTTGGTTGTTTATAAGCAAATTTTTGAAATGTTGATGGTGCAGATAATAATGCAATAACTACAATATTTATTAAAAGTGCAAATGACATAAAATTCCAAATTAAGATTACATTTCTATTTAAATATCCTTTTCGTAATCCGTAATACGCAATTATTGGTGCTGAAACTCCTGCAAATATGTCAAAATTTCTACCTTCAAAAGTCATCAGTTCAGGTATAACTTTATTGATATATAATAAGTATAATATTATTTCAACTGGAATTCTAATAGTGTTTATTAAAGTTATTTTTTCTAAGTCTAAACTATTCATAAAATCTCGTCCATTTTTACTTAATAAAAGTAATAAAATTAACAAAATTGTTGGTGCAATTCCAAACATAAAAATTTTTGGTGGAATTGTATTCGTATTTGTATTGTAAATATTTCTAGAACTCAATACAGCTTGAATTAGTAACCAAATTGTAAGTCCTAATAAAATTAATTTAGATTTATTTCTAATTTTTTCAGAACTTGAGTTTTTAACAGTCCAATAAAAAAATATAAGTGTAAAAAAAGTAGTAGATATAAAACAAATTGAAATGTAAATTGGTAAGGTTTCTATCATTATTTCTATGTTTTAAAATTATACTCCAAATTGTGTTAAATGGTGGTCCAAATGTTTGTAATAAAAATTATTCCATTCTTGTTTGGTCATAACCCCAAAGCCAGGATGATCTTTTAAATCAAAATAGTTTTCTCCTTTTTTAACCAATTGATGAACATTTTCAACAAGCTTATTTTTTTCTAACTCGAAATTTTTAGGAGTTTTAATAAGCATTTCTGTAGCTGTTGAGCTGTTTTTCTTAAGCGGATTTTCGTTTACTAAACCTTTTTTTACCAAATTTTTTAGTATAAATCTTAAAAACCCATTCGATTTTTTATAATTTTCATCAAATGCCATTTCGTAACTTACGTTGCAATGCGCCATCATTTGGCTAACATCCATTTTACCCCATTGTTGCTTAGTAGTTGCTGATAAATTATTTATTCTAGCTGTAAATTTTTCAGCTATTTCGTGAGAGAATATGTTTTCTGTTTTCATTTTTAAAGATTTTTGTTTGATTATTTAAATTGAATTTTAGTAATAATGTATAATAATTTTAATTCATTGGTATAATACTTCTAACTTCAACTGTTCCACCCATAAAAAGTATTGGGCAGTTTTTAGCCAATTCGGTTGCTGCTTCAATAGAATTGGCTTTTAACACCATAGTTCCAGAAAGCATTAAATTTTCTGCAACATAAAAACCTTCTTCTGTATATTGATTTGCTGCAATTTTTTTACCTTCAAATCCCAATTGGTAAGTATTTACTAGTTTGCCTTGCATCGCAATGTTTCCAATAAATTGTCCCCATTGTTTTTCCATTTCTTGCAATTGTTCTGTTGTTGGCATTTCGGTACTTGGTTCAAATCTGAAAAGCAACATAAAATCTTGTAATGTTTCCATAATAAAAAATTAAAGTGATTAATTATGAAGCAAATTTCTAGCAATCAACATTATAAAAACTTGTCATAAGACAAGAAATGCTATTCGTTGGTAATTTCTTTTCTTATTCTACTCAAAGAAGTGTCGGTAATGCCTAAAAAAGTAGCAATATGTTTTAAAGAAATATTTTGTATAATGTGTGGTTTCGATTTTAAAAGTTTCAAATAGCGGTCTTTAGCTTGATCTGCAATTAGCGAAATACTATGTTCTTTTAACGCAAAATAACTGCCAACCAATAGTCCACGTTGCTGTTCTCTATAACTTGAAATATCATTGAAAAGTGATGTAAAAGACGTAAAATCTATTTCCCAGCAAATACAATCTGTCAAAGCTTGAATGTTTTCTTTGGTTGGTGCAAAAAAGAAAAAAGAAGGATAATCAATTACAACATCAGTCGATGCATATAGGTTAAAAGTAATGTCATTTCCGTCTGTATCAATTATATACGAACGAATAAAACCACTTTCTATAAACCAATATTTTTTTTCAACTACACCTTCTTTTAATAAATAGTCATTTTTTGATAATTCTATTTTCTTGTATTTAGGTAAAATTAAATCTAATTCACTTTTAGTAATACCAGTTGAAGCAAAAACTTTGTTTAAAAAATGTTCGTTTGTCATAGTTGGTTTTTTATGAATTAGTATTGAAGCTGATTTCTTTCTATTTTTATTTCACTTTTTCAGGCGATAAAATCAAAACATCAAACTGTTTTATACAATCAATCATTTCTTTTGATAATTCAATTTTAGGAACTTTTTTTAATTGTTCGTTATAAAGTTTAGCTTGAAATGGTCTTAAATCTAAAACAACCCATTCATTTTCTTTATACAATTCTAATAATTCAATAGGATAATCGCCAGAAGTTAATCTATCTGTCATCACATTTTTATCTAACTCAAATCGATAACAAAGTTGAATGTGAATTGATTCTTGGTTTTTCATTTGTGATAATTGATTGATGAAATCTCCCAAATCCAATATTCCAAGTGGCGATAATCCTTTTGAAATGTGGTTGCTACCAAATTTAAAAAATGCTTTTGGTTCAATCTTTTTTGTATTTAAATAATTTGTGTAATAACTGTTATAATTGGTTTTCATTAATTTAGATCGAACTGTATTATTTTGATAATACTTTCCTGCTGAATAATCAGTGTAAATTACTATTGATTCTAGCATTTCTTTTTTTATAGATTGTGCTAGTTTATTTTTAGATAAATCAAACAATTTTGAAAATGCCAAATCACCATCTGGTTTACTTGCATCTTGAATTAAAGTTGGATATTCTAGTTTTATTTTTGCATCATAACCATTATAAATATCGTCCATAACAAATTGAAATCCACCAAAATAATGTTGGTCTAAACCCCAAAGTTCAAATTCATTATTTCTTGAAGCTTGTAACATTTCAAAATCTGGAAAAGAGCTAAAAAATGGAATTGCATCATTATTCTTTACGTATTTTGTAGTAAAATCAGTAATGTTTTTGGTAAAATCTTTACTGTCTAAAAAAGAGTTTAATTTTCTAACAGATGTTGGACTAATTTCGGTCACCCAAACTTTATAATTAGATGCTTTAAGCACTGGAAATAAACTTTGAGTAAATTTAGAAACCAAGCTAGAATTGTGATATTCACCCAATAAAAAGTTTTGATTGGTCTTCATTTCTGCTTTTAGAAATTCAAAACCTTCACCAGACAATTTATAAGAAATTGTATCTAAAGTAAAAGTTTTTGCAGTTTTTACTAGTTCAGCTTTTGTAATTTCTTGTGCAAATGTTGCAGAAATTGTTAACAATAAGAAGATAATGTTTTTCAAGATTTTTTGTTTAAGATTAATGTAAAATTATATTTTTAAAAATCTTAAAAATTGTAAAAATGGAATCTAAGTACCAAAAAGCCAATTTACTTTACCATTTTCTTGAGAAGTTATGTTTTTAAAAAAAGTTTTTGGTGTTAATCCTGTAAGCGATTTAAAATCTTTTATAAGATGAGATTGATCATAAAATAGCATATCATAACTTAAAGATGTATAATTATTTTTAGAAGTTTTATTTATTTGAACTTTCAATGCTTCTCTAAAACGATGTACTTTTTTAAATTCTGATGGCGTTTTACACAAATGAATTTCAAAATGTTTACTTAAATTCTGACGACTTGTGTTGTATTTCTTCGCCAATTCATCAATAGAATGTTCTTTTTCAAGATTTGATAAATCTAAAATAACATCTTTTAAAAATGGATGTTTAAAATCTAAAACCTTTGTTAACCAATAGTTTTCTATTAAATCTTGCCTTGATTCTAAATCATTTTCGTTTAAAATTTTTCTCATTTCATTTTCATAATCATCAAACGGAATAAAATTAGAAAAGAAATTGGAAGTGTAATTAGATAGCGGTTTTTCTAAAAAAGCATTCAATCCTAAAGGTTTAAAATAAAATGTAATTTCGTTTATAAAACCATTGTATTGAAGTTGAATTGGTTTTTTGTAATGGCAAATTAAATTTGACGAAAAAGGACTATTTTCATCCTCAAACAATAGAGCATTATTTTCTGAATACTCAACTTTTATCTTTTCAAAAACCGATATTATACTGTAGTTATTTGGAAAAGTTAGATATTTAACACTTGGTTCATCTACTTTTTTGGTCAAGAAATAGTAACCTTCAATGTAGTTTTGAAGAAGTTTGCTTTTGGGTTTGAAGAATTTTATTTCCAAAGAAATTAAAATAAATTAGTTTCGTAAATATATGAAATCAATTATATTCTAAATGTTAAATTTTACTGAGTTGAAATATTTGTTTAAATTAAGATATCACTTTCTAAATCAGACTTTTCTATTTCAAAATCGAAACCAAGTTTATCAACCAATTCGATAACCAATTTTTTATACCAGTTTTCAGATTTGGGATGAATGTAAATTTTTTCAATTAATTGGTTAATATCTACATTAATTTTTAAACCATCGTTTATTGCAATAGTATTGGATGAAACATCAGAAATTATTCGAACTTCACGTTCATACTGAAAACTTTTACGTTTAAACAAAAACGGAAAAAAGGCATCTTCAAACGGAATATATTCTTTTTTATAGTCGATATAATTTACTTCGCCAATAAATTGATCGTAATTTTTCTCAGGAATTAATGCATTTTGTAATCGTTTTATAGTTGATTGAATTGCCAAACCTTCACTATTTTGAGTAAAAATTTGCCACATTGCAAAACTTTCATATTCATTAATATGCCAACTGCTTATAATTACTTTTTCGCGTTTCGATTTATAATAATCTAAAAACTCTGGATTGTTTTCTGATAGTTTTTTAATTTCTTCAAATGTTGGTTCGCTAAAAGTGCCTTCGTATTGATCTTCAAATTTGTCTGATCGTGACATAAATAATTTCTGCGAAAGCAATAAATCTAAAAATTTAGACAAGTCCAAGTATTTCCAAACAATTGTATTTGGATTTTCTGGAAGTGTGCTATTTGGATTTTCTTTATACAAACTTTATTTAGGAATTATTATCTTCAATCTTCAATCTTCAATCTTCAATCTTCAATCTTCAATCCACCATATTCACTCTTCCATCTCTTACTCAAAACTCTGCAAAGTAACTAAATTAGCATACGTTCCGTTTTTAGCTAAAAGTTCTAAATGTGTTCCTTGTTCTACAATTTCGCCTTTTTTCATTACAATTATGGTGTCAGCTTTTTGAATAGTTGATAATCTATGTGCAATTACAATAGATGTTCTGTTTTGCATCATATTTTCTAAAGCTACTTGAACTAATTTTTCACTTTCAGTATCTAACGCTGATGTTGCTTCGTCCAAAATCATAATTGGTGGATTTTTTAAAACTGCTCTTGCAATTGATAAACGTTGCTTTTGTCCACCAGAAAGTTTGTTTCCTGCATCACCAATGTTAGTATCGTAACCTTTTGGTAAATCTTTTACAAACTCATAAGCATTAGCAATTTTTAAAGCTGTAATTAATTCTTCATCGCTTGCATTGGGTTTTCCGATAAGAATATTATTTTTTATTGTATCATTAAAAAGAATTGAATCTTGAGTTACTAAACCAATTAATCCTCGTAACGAATTCATTGTCATGTTTTTAATGTCAATTCCATCAACAGAAATTATTCCTTCTTGCACATCATAAAAACGAGTTAGTAAATTGGCAATAGTACTTTTTCCACTTCCAGATTGTCCAACAAGCGCAACAGTTTTTCCTTTAGAAACTTTAATTGAAAAGTTTTTTAAGACATTTTCATCTTCATATTTAAAATTGATGTTTTTAATTTCTACAGCAGTATCGAATGAAGTTTTTACAATTGCATTTTCTTTATCAGTTATCAAATTTTCTACTTCTAAAACTTCAAAAACACGTTGTGCTGCTGCCATGCCGCTTTTCACAGCGTATGATGCTTTAGAAATTGCTTTTGCTGGAGTTAAAATATTGTAAGCCAAACCCATATAAGCTAAAAATTCTGAACCTTCAAGAATAGCTTTTCCACTCGGTAATTTGCCCACCAAAACCATATTTCCACCATACCAAAGCAATATTGCGATTACGATAATTCCCATAAACTCACTCATTGGCGATGCTAAATTGTTTTTTCTCCCAATGCTGTTTGATAAATTTAATAATCGAGTTACAGAATCATTAAATTTGCTTTTAAAATTATTTTCTGCATTATAACTTTTTACCACTTTTAAACCTGATAAACTTTCTTCTACAACCGATATTAAAAATCCACTTTCATATTGAATTTTTTCTGATTTTGATTTTAATGATTTTCCTATTTTAGAAATTATAAATCCTGAAATGGGTATAAAAATAAATACAAATATGGTTAATTTCACACTAATGTAAAACATCATTATTATAGTAAATAATATTGTCATTGGTTCTTTAACAATTAATTCAAGTATTGAAAAAAAAGAATTTTGAACCTCGTTTACATCACCCAACATTCTTGCCATAATATCTCCTTTTCTTTTTTCAGAGTAGTAAGAAATGGGTAAATCGATTATTTTAGTATACATTTTATTTCTCAAATCTTTTAAAACACCATTTTTAAGGTGCATTAAATGTATAGAAGCCAAGTAGTTAAATAAATTTTTAAATAAAAATGTTGTAATTACTAATGCTACAACTAAAAGTAAAGCATATTGATCTCCATTTTTTTCAGAAAGTTCAGAAATGTAATAATATAAATACTCTTTTCCGTAACTAGTTATTTTTGTAATACCTTCGTATACAGGAACTTTTGTAACTTTTTTTGCAGTATCAAATAAAACATCCATCATCGGAATCAATGATACAAAAGATAAGGTACTAAAAAATGCATACAAAACATTAAATATTACATTCCAAACCACATTAGTTTTATATGGACGAACAAAAGGAAATATTTTTTTTATATTTTCATCCATTATATTAAATTCATATCAGTAATTATATTTTTTATTTTTTCGTCCAATTCTTTTTCAACAGAAACAGCATTTTCAACCGAATCTAAAGATGAATTTACACTAAAATAGAATTTAATTTTTGGTTCTGTTCCGCTTGGTCTGGCACAAATTTTAGAACCATCTTCAAGATAATAAATCAACACATTCGATTTCGGAATTAAAATAGGTTCAACTTCATTAGTAATTACATTTTTAGAAGTCGAATTCTCATAATCATCAATACAAACCACACGTTGATTATTTATTTCACTCATAGGATTTTCTCGCAAATCTACCATCATTTGATTGATTTCTTGCAAGCCAGAAATTCCTTTTTTAGTCAACGAAATTAATGATTCTTTATAAAATCCATGATCAACATAAAGATTTAATAATTCTTTATAAATAGAACTTCCAGCAGCTTTGGCTTGTGCAGCAATTTCGCAAATTAATAAGGTTGCACCAACGGCATCTTTATCTCTAACTGCATCACCAACCATAAACCCAAAACTTTCTTCGCCACCACCAATAAATTGCTCGTTTGGAAAATCTTTAATAAATTTTGCAATCCATTTAAAACCAGTCAAACCTACTTTGCATGCTACATTATAAGCACTTGCCAATTCCAACATCATTGGTGTAGAAACTATTGTTGAACCTATAAATTGTTTGCCGTCAATTTTATCATTACGTTTCCATTGTTCTAACAAAAATGCAGTCATCACAATCATGGTTTGATTGCCATTTAACAAAGTCATTATGCCTTCGTTATTTCTAACTGCAACTCCTAATCTATCAGAATCTGGATCAGTTCCAACAACAATATCTGCATTTTTTTCTTCTGCAAGTGCCATTGCCATTGTCAACGCTTCTGGCTCTTCTGGATTTGGCGATTTCACTGTCGGAAAATTTCCATCAGGAATAGCTTGCTCTGCAACAATACTAATATTGTTATAACCTGCTTGTTCCAAAACCGTTGGAATCGATTTTATAGAGGTTCCGTGTAACGAAGTATAAACAATTTTTAAATTTTCTTTAGCCGTTTTTGGCGTATTAAAACTGCAATTTTCTAATGTTGATTTTACAAAAGCTTCATCAACCTTTGTATCAATATATTCTATTAAATTTTCGTTGGCTTCAAATTTTATTTCGCCGTAATTCAATGCTTCAATTAACTCAATAATTGCTCCATCTTGTGGCGGAACTAGTTGTCCACCATCTTGCCAATATACTTTGTAGCCATTATATTCTGGTGGATTGTGCGATGCTGTTAATACAATTCCGGCGTGACAATTTAAATGTCTAACTGTAAAAGATAATTCTGGCGTAGTGCGCATTTCGCTAAATAAATACACGTGAATGCCGTTGGCAGAAAAAACATTAGCAACTATTTTAGCCAAAGTATCACTATTATGACGACAATCATAAGCAATTGCTACTTTTATTTGTTCACCAACAAACGATTTTTTTAAATAATCCGACAAACCTTGTGTGTTTTTCCCTAACGTATATTTGTTAATTCTGTTGGTTCCAACACCCATAATTCCTCTCATTCCGCCAGTTCCAAACTCTAAGTTTTTATAAAAACTTTCCTCTAAATCTTTAGGAGACGAAGTCATCATTTCTTTAATTGCGTCTTGCGTTTCGTTGTCAAATGTTGGCGATAACCATTCGTTTACTTTATCTAATATGTTTTTTTCTATATTCATAACAGTCATTGCGAGGCATGAAGCAATCTCGTCTTTATTTATTTTAATTTCTCTGAATTTATTTCAGAGTTTGAAGCAATTTCCTGCTTTCCATTTCAAGTTTTTACCCAATTCCTTTTTTTGCAAAAATAAAAAAGAGCTTCTATGGTCGCTTTTTTTCTTTAGCAAAAAATAGTCATTAGTCCAAAAAGCTTTTCATTACTATCAGGGCTAAATTCTTGCTATCATTCAAAAATTATTTTTTATATCCAATTTTAGTTCTTTCTGTAACTTTTTCTTTGTTATCTTTTTCAACTAAATAATTCAATACGTTGTATATTTCTGGCAATTGACCTTCAATTTCGTTTATTCTATTTTGCAACTCAGTATAGTTTATTGCAAATTGTCTAATCGTCACAAACGTTCTCATTATCGAAATATTAATCTCTATAGCTTTATCACTTTTTAAAATACTAGATAGCATTGCAATGCCTTGTTCTGTAAATGCAAATGGTAAATATCTATTACCTCCATAACTTGAGGTCACAATTTGTGACCTCAAGTTTGCAAATTCAATTTCTGTTAATTCAAACATAAAATCATTTGGAAATCTATTTAAATTTCTTCTAACAGATTGTTTAAGTGCTTTATTTTCAATTTGATATAGCTGAGATAAATCAAAGTCAAGCATCACTTTACAACCTCGAATCTCATAAATTTTATTTTGAATAACCTCTATTTCCATAGTATGTATTTGTTTGAGGACGCAATTTGCGTCCTCAAGTTGGAATTATAAATTTACTTCAGTAGCAATTTTATACCGTTCTTCATTATTTTTGGTACGAAGAATAATTTCTCCAAGAAACCCTGCAAGAAATAATTGTGTTCCAATAATCATTGCAGTCAAAGCTATGTAAAACAATGGATTATTAGCGACCAAAATTGTTTCGTAACCAGAATATAGTTTAACTAATTTTACAACTATAATAAATAAGGTTGCTATAAAACCAATTAAAAACATTAAAACACCAAAAGCTCCAAAAAGATGCATCGGTCGTTTACCATAACGTGATAAAAACCAAATAGTTATTAAATCTAAAAAACCATTTATAAAACGATTAATTCCAAATTTAGATTCGCCATATTTTCTAGCTTGATGAATAACAACTTTTTCTCCAATTTTTCCAAAACCAGCATTCTTGGCTAATACAGGAATATACCGATGCATTTCGCCAGAAACTTCAATGTTCTTGATAACTATATTTTTATAAGCTTTTAAGCCACAATTAAAATCATTTAAATGCACGCCAGAAGTTTTTCTTGCTGCCCAATTAAACAACTTAGAAGGTAAATTTTTAAATACAACAGAATCGTAACGTTTCTTTTTCCAACCAGAAACCAAATCAAAATTTTGTTCCAAAATCATTTTATATAATCCTGGAATTTCATCTGGACTGTCTTGTAAATCGGCGTCCATCGTAATAATTACATCTGCTTGCGCTTTAGCAAAACCTGCGTGTAGTGCTTGCGATTTTCCAAAATTTCTTAAAAAACGAATTCCTTTTACAGAAGTATTTTCTTTAGAAAGTTGTTCAATTACATTCCAAGATTCGTCAGTACTTCCATCATCAATAAAGATAACTTCATACGAATAATTGTTGGCTGTCATCACCTTTACAATCCACGAATGTAACTCTGGTAACGATTCTTGCTCGTTTAATAATGGGATAACTATAGATAGATTCATTAAATATTAAAAACTTTGATTAGCATCTTTTTTTACAATTGCTCCAATAATTAGAGAATAAATTAACCCAAAAAACGCATACATTACTACTGTTGTCGGAATTGAAATTGCAGGATTCATAAATTTTTTAGAAAACGAAATCGTCATATCTATTTGTTCAGAAGTCAATTTTGAATTTTCCTGTGCCATTATCGTTCTCATTTTTCTAAACATTTCTTCAAAATATTCTGGAAAAATATAAGCAAAAGTCGCACTAAACAAACCATAAATTAAACCAGCTATAACACATACTGAAACACCAATTTTTAAACATTCGTTAAATGAAATAAAACCAGAATTTATTTTTGTTTTATAATTATCACAAGCTAAGTAAATGAATGTTAATGGTAAAACTAAAAAGTTTAATAGGTTAATAATAAGTCCATAAACCTTATTGCTTTGTGGGTCAATGTTCAAAACATAACCTATAACAAACTCTAAAATCATTATTAATCCAAAAATGAATCCAAATTGTATACTAGATTTTGATGCAGATTTTGTAGTAGTAGTCTTTTTTTCCATAGTCTTTAAAGTCTTTGTAAATTAATCCACAAATATAATAATTCTTAACACATTGGTACGCTAAAATACTATCAAAAAAAAGCCAAGTATTTATTTGAAATAAGAAATATTATTGTACTTTTGCAAACTGAAATTAAAAACAATAATTAAAAGTTATAGTAAGTCGATACCTTTTTTATAAAAGCATCAAGATAAACTATTTCACAAACAAATAAAGATTTACACAATGAAAGAAGGAATTCACCCAGAAAATTACAGATTAGTTGCTTTTAAAGACATGTCTAACGAAGACGTTTTTATAACTAAATCTACAGTAGAAACTAAAGAAACTATTACACACGAAGGTGTTGAATATCCAGTTTTTAAAATGGAGATTTCTAGAACTTCTCATCCTTTTTACACAGGTAAATCTAAACTTATTGATACTGCAGGACGTATTGATAAATTTAAAACTAAATACGCTAAACACGCTAAATAATTTTTTAGCAATTATTATACTAAAACCTTTCAATTATATTGGAAGGTTTTTTTATGCTACAAACTTTTGTAACTTTGGCATTATTAAGTACGGACAAGTCGCGACTTGTCCCTTCAATTATTAAAAAATGAACTACATACTTTTTGACGGAACTGTTCGCAATGCACTTTTGCCATTCACTTTTACACGTCCTGTGGCTGATATTCGCATGGGAATTTTAACTATTAGAGAAAAATGGGAAAATCATTTGGGTTCAACTACCACAACTTTAACTGAAGAATATCTTTCTGAAAAATTTCCAATGGTAGAAATGGAAGAAAATGTAATGATTAATGCATCTTTTTTGCCAAATGAAATTTTATCTGAAATGGTAAAAAATCTAGAAGTCAATCAAGCCATTTTTAAAGGAGAAGATGTTGTTGCTTTTTTTACAAATGAGACACAAGAAGAAGTAGATTTTGATACGTATGAAATTATAGAATTTAACCAAGATTGCCTAAGATTGGAACACACTTGGGATATTTTTGCCAAAAATGATGCAGCCATTCGTGAGGATTTTGAATTGTTGACCGAAGATAGAATTTCTCAACCCATTCCGAAAAGTGTAAATGTAATTGCACCGTCAACTATTTTTATTGAAGAAGGAGCAAAGCTAGAATTTGTTACTTTAAACGCTTCAACTGGACCAATTTACATTGGTAAAAATAGTGAAATTATGGAAGGTTCTGTAATTCGTGGACCATTTGCGCTTTGCGAATTTGGAAGAGTTAAATTGGCATCTAAAGTATATGGTGCAACAACTGTTGGTCCACATTCTGTAATTGGTGGCGAAGTGAGTAATTCGGTTTTAATGGGTTATTCTAATAAAGGTCACGACGGATTTTTAGGAAATGCTGTTTTGGGCGAATGGTGTAATATTGGTGCTGACAGTAATAATTCTAATTTAAAAAACAATTACGAAGAAGTAAAATTGTGGAGCTATGAAACCGAGAATTTCGCCAAAACTGGTCTACAATTCTGCGGATTAATGATGGGCGATCACAGTAAATGCGGAATAAACACTATGTTTAATACAGGAACTGTAGTTGGAGTTTCAACAAATATATTTGGTTCAGGTTTTCCTAGAAATTTTGTACCCAGTTTTTCTTGGGGTGGAAATGCTGGTTTTACAACCTATTTAACTAGCAAAGCATTTCAAACTGCTAAAATCGTTATGGCACGACGTAATGTAGAATTTACTGAGGAAGATGCTAAAATTCTAGAACACGTTTTTGAAACTACAAAAAAGTGGAGAAACGAATAGATTTAAGTTATTGAAAGTAATAAATTAAATAATTTTTAAAATTAATAATATCCGATAATTAATACAGTACACTATATAAATTATCGGATATTTTGTATTAAGTTTAATAATATTATTAGATAATTTAAATCTT
>NZ_JAYUPK010000077.1:0-51779 GCF_043760115.1 Flavobacterium sp. | reverse complement strand
TGTATTTATTGGTTGTTATCAAGATACTGATATTGAAAATTATCCAGAGATAAATTTTTGTGGAAACATTTTAAGCATTTATGAAAAATCTGATTTTTATGGAGTTTCGGCAATGCAAAGAAAAATTACTTCAAAGTTAAAAATAAATCAATTTAAAGAAATAGAACTCAATACAAATCTTAAACACGGATTTTTATTTAAACCATTAAATGAATGGATTGAACCAAGCAGAATGTGGGCAAAACGAAATTATAAATAGAATAACAAAATTTTTAGATTTTATAGTTTTTAAAAAACTAAATTTGACTTTTTAAATTTTAAAATAATACAACAAATGATTTGGAATCCATCAGAAGGAATGCATTTAGGACCAATAACAATAAGATACTACAGCTTAATGTTTGTAGTAGCATTTGGATTAGGTTGGTACATAATGAAAAAAATATTTCAAAAAGAAAACGAATCAATTGATAAACTAGATACACTTTTTGTTTGGTCTGTACTTGCTACATTAGTTGGAGCGAGACTTGGGCACGTATTTTTTTATGATTGGCCTTATTTTAGAAACAACCTTGGTGAGATTTTATTGCCTGTAAAATTTGAACCAGAATTTCATTTTACAGGTTTTACAGGATTGGCGAGTCATGGCGCAGCAATATCAATGATAATTGTAATGTATTTTTACAGTAAAAAAGTCATCAATAAACCATTACTTTGGGTATTAGACCGAGTTGTTATTCCTGTTGCAAGTGGAGCAATATTTGTTAGACTAGGTAACTTTTTTAATTCAGAAATTGTTGGTGTTGAAACAACCAATACAACTTATGGAGTTAAATTTATTAGAGATTATTTTACTCCACAAGATGCTGTGAAAAGAACACAAATTGTAGACTCTGACAAAGCTTATGAAGCAATTGCAAGCAATTCTAAATTTATAGATTTATTAAATGAAGTTCCGATGAAACATCCTGCACAATTGTATGAAGCTTTTTGCTATGTTTTTGTATTTTTTATTCTTTTATTTCTTTATTGGAAAACAAAAGCTGCAGAAAAACAAGGGTTAATTTTTGGAGTTTTCTTAATTTTACTTTGGTCTGTTAGATTTGTAGTAGAATATGTAAAAGGTAAGCAAGGCGGAATTGAAGAAATACAAGGATTAACTGTATTATCTACAGGACAATGGTTGAGTATTCCGTTTGTAATTGCTGGTATTTACTTTGTTTTTAGAGCAAAAAGAAATGAAATTACTTTAAATTAAAATCATTTTAAACTTATATTTTTAAAAGAGTGCTAAATTTTAGTGCTCTTTTTTTTATTATACAAATTGAGTGTTAATCTATAAAAAAATTATTGGCTGTACTGATTTCGTAAAAATAACTAGATTAAGATAGAGAATAAAAATTCAATACATAACTTATTTAACCCTGACTGAAATGGCATCTTCCGATTTTTCATCGGAAATAGAATGCAAGGCAGGAAAATGGTTGATAAATAAAGACCAAGCCATTTGTTACTAAATAATTTCACAAAATACTTTTAATTTTTTAAAGTACTCTATTAAATTTAATCAAAAAAAAACTACCTTATTTCTAAGGTAGTTTCTATATATTGTTTGCTTAAAATTAAGCTGCTTCTGTATGACGCTTTTCAATTTCTGCAACGTCTTTTTTACTCATTGAGTCAACTAAAACTGGTGTTGCAATAAATAATGAAGAATAAGTTCCAATTACAATACCAATTAACATGGCAAATATAAATCCTCTAATTGATTCACCACCAAAGATAAACATTGTTAATAACACTAATATCATCATTAATGAAGTGTTTATTGTTCTTGACAAAGTTGTGTTAATTGATGCATTTACAACATCTTTAAAAGTACCTTTTCTTTTTCCTGCAACAAATTCTCTAATTCTATCAAATACAATTACTGTATCATTCATAGAATATCCAATTACGGTTAAGATTGCGGCAATAAAGTGTTGATCCATTTCCATGTGGAAAGGCATAAATTTATAACATAAAGAATAAATACCTAATACGAAAATAACATCATGCGCAACTGCAGCAATTGCACCAAGAGAATATTGATATTTTCTAAATGAAATCATTAAGTACAAGAAAATAACTGCCATTGCACCAAGAACTGCCCAATACGAATTGGTTTTTATATCCTCAGATATTGAAGCACCAACTTTAGATGATTGTAAAACTCCTAATTCTTTACCATCGTAAGAATTTGTAAATTTATTATAATCTGTGTTAGTAAAATATTTAGACAATGTTTTATGTAAAATTACATTAACTTCTTTATCAACTTCTGATCCTTCTTTTTCAATTTTATATTTAGTTGTAATTTTTAACTGATTGTTATCGCCAAATACTTTTGCTTCAACTGGAGTTCCAAAAGCTGCAGATAATTCTTCAGAAACTTGAGTAGATTCTACTGGTTTTTCAAATCTAATTTGAAAAGTTCTTCCTCCAACAAAATCAACACCTTGATCTAAACCATTAGTAAAAAATGAGATGAAACTTACTATAATTACTGTACTTGATATTGCATAAGTCCATTTTTTTGCTCCTAAGAAATCAAAATGGAAACCTGTAAACCAATTTTTAGTAATCGATGTTGAAAATGTTAACTCTTTACCATTAGTAACGTCTCTATCAATAAAAATTCTTGCAATAAAGATTGATGTAAATAATGATGTAAAAATACCAATTAATAAAGTTAAAGCAAAACCTTGAATTGGTCCTGTTCCAAATATAAATAATATTGCTCCAGTTAAAACGTGAGTAACGTTGGCATCAATAATAGAACGCATTGCACCTTTCCAACCGTAAGCAGATTTTACAGCTTCTCCAAGAGATTTTCCTTCTCTAAGTTCTTCTTTGGCACGTTCGTAAATAATAATATTTGCATCAACCGCTGTTCCTAAAGTTAGCACGATTCCAGCAATTCCAGGTAATGTTAATACGAATCCGAAACTCGCCATAACACCAAATAATAAAAGTAAGTTAACTAATAATGCAGCATTTGCATACCAACCAGCTTTTCCATAATAGAAAACCATCCATAAACATACTAGTAAAAGTCCAACTAAAGAAGATATTAAACCAGCTTTAATTGATTTTTCTCCTAGTGATGGTCCAACAACTTCCGATTGTATTATTTCTGCAGCAGCAGGAAGTTTTCCAGCTCTTAAAACGTTGGCTAAATCTTGTGTTTCTAAAATATCAAATGTTCCAGAAATAATAGAACTTCCACCAGCAATGGCTTCATTTACAGTTGGAGCAGAATATACAACATTATCAAGTGCAATTGCAATACAGCTTTTTTGTGCAGCAGCTTTAGCAGTCATTTGTTCCCAAGCTCTTGCGCCTTGACCATTCATTTGCATTGAAACCGATGGTTTACCAAATTGATCAAAAGAATCTCTAGCATCAGAAATAACGCCACCACTTATTGGTGCTTTATTGTCTTTATTTCCTTTTAAAGCATATAATTCAAAAGTCGTAGTAGACTTTTTAGTTTTTTCGTCAACAGTTTCTGTTTCTTTTCCCCAAGCAAATTTTACAAATCGTTTGTCTGCTGGAATTAAAGCAACAATATCTTTTCTTTTTAAATAAGAACTAATTGCAGCAGTATCTTTTTCAGCAACAATTCCTAAGATTGGTCCACCACCACCAGAAACAAATTTTTCTAATAAAGGTCCAAGTGCTTTTTCTCCTTCTTTTACAGAATCTTTAGATTTATCTGTAATTAAATTACTTAATGTATCAGTAGGTACAACTGGAGTAACAACTTTTACATTTTTTTCTGTTAATTTTAAAGCATTATTTGCAGCTTCAAGAAAACCACCAATTTCTTCAATTTTATAAGTTTCCCAAAACTCTAATTGAGCTCTACTTGAAACTAATTTTTTAATTCTATCTTCGTCTTTTGCACCAGGAAGTTCAATTAAAATTCTTCCGGTTTGCCCAAGTTTAGCAATGTTTGGTTGCGTAACTCCAAATTTGTCAATACGTTTTCTTAATACTCCAAAAACAGATTCTACAGATTCGTCAACTTTTTTTCTGATAACTTTTTTAGTTTCACTATCAGTCATTTTAAAGTTAATTTCGTCAGATAAATTTTTATTTGCAAAAATATCTGGCGAAGCTAATTTAGTATTTGTACCTGCAGCTACAGATTCAAATGATCTAAAAAATGCATCTAAATAAGGTTCGTTACCTTCTCTAATTCCGGCAGTTTGATCTAAAGCTTTAACAAAAACAGGATTTTTAGACTCATTTGCCAATCCTTTAAGAATATCTTTAACAGAAATTTGAAGAATTACATTAATTCCACCTTCTAAATCTAAACCTTTATTAATTTGTTTTTTACTAACTTCATCATAGTTGAAACTTGTAAAACCCATATCGTAAACTTCAACTTTTTTAACTGAGTCAAGGTATTTTACTTCTAAAGAATTTCCATCAGGCAATTTATCTTTAGCGATACCTTTAGATTTTAATTCGCTAAGTTTTGCTGTAGCAAATGCTTTAGCATCGTTTTTCACTCCATTGGCAACAAAAGTGAAAGAAAGTTGGTAAATACTTACCAGTGCAAATAGAATTGCGAAAAATTTAATAAGTCCTTTATTCTGCATTATTACTAAAAATTAATTAATTTTTGTTTGGTTTGGATTTTAAAAAATGTGAACTAATTGATAAACAATTGAGTTTCAATGCATATACAATATATTAATGAAGCACACATTTTTTGAAACGTGCAAATATATAATTAACCGAAAGATTAACAAATTATTTACACATTAATATCAAAAAAAATGAGTGTAAAGTTGCACTTTTTGGCATTATACCAATTTATCTTACTTATTCTTAATTAATTTCTTTGCAATAGTAACTAAATGTTCTTTGTTTTCATTGACAAATGAAAATCCGGCTTGAAGTAGTTCAAAAATATTTTCTGGAGAAGTATCGTCCATTTCTGGAGAGGCATTTTGTAAATTGGGCATCAATCTGTGGTAATTTTTATGATTTCTTGCGCTTAAAGTTTCAAACATTTTTCGTAAATGATAATCTACCGTTTCTACATTTGACGAAAGTAGCATATCTATTAAAGGAGTTATCCATTTTAGTTTTCCTGCGTTTTCTAGGTATTCAAATTGGTATTCTTTTAAAACTGTTCCTGTACCAACAGAAATGATAATCATATCTTTAATGGATGGTTTGTCTGGTTTTTCAAGATCGTTTAAAATTCTAGAAAACTGTATTTTTCGCGCTTCGGCGTAGGCACACAAAGTTGGATTATTGGCGTAAACTCCACCATCAATTAACGTAAATTCTTGACCGTAAAGCGATTTTATTTGCGCAGGTTCAAAATAAGTTGGTGCTGCCGATGTTGCTCTACAAACATCTTTTACGTAAAAATTTTCTAATGATTCATTGGCATCATGACTTGTAAAAAACTTTGCTCTACGCTGAACAATGTCGTAAGATGTTATTAGTGATGGTTTTATGAAATCTTTAAGTTCTAGATTTCCAAATACTTCAAACAATTGTTGTTCTAAATTATCTTCTGATATTTTTTCGTTAAAAAGTCCGAAAGGATTGATTATTTTTTCCCAAAACGGAACATCAAATATATCATCGCCTCGTTTTGCATATAAATCTAATGCTTCTTGAACAGAGAATTTTGCTTTGTTGGCATTGTCTGGAAATAATAAAATTGCTGCTAGAATTCCGCCTGTGCTACTTCCGGCAATTAAATCGAAATAATCGCCCAATTTAGCATTTGGATTATCTAATTGTTGAAGTTGTTCTTCTATGTATTTAAGGATTACACATGAAATTATTCCTCTAATTCATCCTCCATCTAAACTTAATATTCTTATTTTTTTTGCCATATATTTTCTTGACACGAATTTCATTAATAATTTTCACACGAATTTATCTCATTAGTAATTATTTATTATTGTATTCGATGATTTTCAATTCACTAATTCTCACGAATTAAATACTTTGAAATTTCACTAATTTAAAGTGAACTTTTTTCGATACTTTGTCATTCTGACGAAGGAAGAATCTCACCAAACAATTACAAAAAATTTCTACACAAATTTCACGAATTAACACGAATTAAATACTTTGAAATTTCACAAATTTTAAAGTAAACTTTAATTGCTTTTTTGTCATTCTGACGAAGGAAGAATCTCACAATACAATTACAAAAAATTTAACCATAAATCACAACAATTATAACGAATTAAATACTTTGAAATTTCACAAATTTTAACGTAAACTTTTTTCGATACTTTGTCATTCTGACGAAGGAAGAATCTCACCATACAATTACAAAAAAATTAGCCATAAATTACACCAATTATCACGAACTAAAAAGTCTAAAATTTCACTAATTTAGTGTAAACTTTAACTGCTTTTTTGTCATTCTGACGAAGGAAGAATCTCACCATACAATTATAAAAAATTTAGCCACAAATTTCAACAATTCTAATGAATTAAATACTCTAAAATTTCACTAATTTAGTGTGAACTTTAACCGCTATTTTGTCATTCTGACGAAGGAAGAATCTCACCATACAATTATAAAAAATTTAGCCACAAATTACACCAATTCTCACGAATTAAAAAGTCTAAAATTTCACTGATTTTAAAGTAAACTTTAACCTCAAACTTGTCTTTTTGACTAAGGAAGAATCTCACCAAACTTAAAAATTTAAATAAAATTCTAACAAAGATCTTTTCTTAAACAACTACAATCCAACCAAAACTGCCTTTGCTGTTGTATTTATAATAACTTTAATTATGGAATTTTTTAAATTATTCAACTTAATTTTTGATAATCCTGCGGTTTGTAAAGCTTCTAAAACCAATAAGTTTTTTTGGCTTTTTACCAACCATTCAAAGTCATCTTGAGTTAACGATTTATCAACTAAAAGCAATGTCCAACGTTCTAATTTTACTTTAGATTGCTTTAAAAAATTAGTTATATCATTTTCTAATTGGGGTACAAAATCTTTATAATTTTCTTTTAAAAGCTCTAGTAATTGTGCTTTAATTTCGGCTAATAATTTTTCTATATTCATAACTTTTATTTTTGACTGTTTATAAGATTTAGAAGTAAGTTTGCCGATTCTTTATCTTTTTTTACTTCGTATTGAATTAACAAATCAAATGCTTCAATTACTTGTTTTTTAGCTTCTTGCGAAAATGTTGCAGACAATTTATCTTTTTCTTCCCAACGTTTAAAAAATCCTGCCAACAAGTTTTTCTCTTTGTCATTTAAAATGGTCCACATGGCAAATGTGATTTCGTTATTGGGTTTGTTTTTTTCGTATTCTACTAGTTTTTCTATATCAAGAAGTAACTTGTCTATTTGTACTTTATTTGCACTATAAGATGTTGTTGCTTTGTCTATTAAATTGGATGTTTCTACTTTTAATTCGGTAGTTTTTTTATAGGAATATTGATCAAAAAGTGCTGTTCTTGTTGATGTACAAGATACTAATATTATTGAAAAAAATAGTGAAATTTTAATTTTTAGATTTTTCATTGTACAGAAATTTATTGTTTTTTACACGAATTATACCAATTCTCACGAATTAAATGCTTTGAAATTTCACTAATTTTATGCTATTTTTAAATATAATCTTGTCATTCTGACGAAGGAAGAATCTCTTAAAACCTTTAACACGAATTAATCCAATACTCACGAATTAAAAATTTTAAAATTCGACTTATTCAAAGTTATCATTAACAAAAATCATGTCATCCTAAAAAAAAAAGAATCTATTTAAATTTTACCACAAATTGCACCAATTCTCACGAATTAAATGCTTTGAAATTTCACTAATTCAAAGTTATCACTAACAAAAATCATGTCATCCTTACAAAATAAGAATATATTTAAATTTTACCACAAATTGCACAAATTCTCACGAATTAAATGCTTTGAAATTTTACTAATTTAAAGTAAATGTTAACCTCAAACTTGTCATTCTGACGAAGGAAGAATCTCAAAAACACATTCAATAATTTAAAAACCTAAATATCAATTAAATATTGCATAAAATTCAAAATTTAACATCAAATAATAGTTAAGAAATTAAAGTACCATTGGCATCAATAACTTTAGACAAATCCCAATTACTAGATGCAATCAAGTTTTTAAAACAATTTGTTCTGTAAATGGTTTTTTGTAAAATTTTTCTAGAATGATTTGCTAACCAATTGTGACGGGTATCTACATATTGTTTAATCCATTTTTTTTCATCGCCGCCGTTTAATGGAATATTTTCTGGAAAACGTTCTCTTAAAAATGCAGGAATACTACCAGAATGTATGTAATTATCATAAATTACTAACATACTCAATGCATTTTTAAAAAGATTTTTTTCAAAAAAATGTTGTGCTGGTTGGTAATATAGTTTATCAAAAAACTCGTCTTGACTTTGTTGCATAATTACATCTTGGCGTGCCGATTGACGTAACAAGTTTTTAAATGCAACATTATCTACCAATGATTTTTTACAAATATCTTTAATAAATGGTTGAAATTGCACTGCAAACTTGCCATTTTTAACAATATACAATTGCAATAATGCTTTTAAATTACCTTGTTCTGTAGTTTGGCTTCTGCCATAGGTAATTTGTCTAGAATTGTTACTTCCATCAGCATAAATTACAAGCATATCATACTTGCCTTGTTTTGTGCCAGTTTCAAAAACATTTACTACTTGTAGAATTTTTGATTTTTGGGTTGCTGTTATCATAATAAATTGGTTTTAAATTATTAACAGTAAAATTAAAATTATTATTTTGTTTTTTTCTAGGTGTTTTTACTTATTTTTTTATTTTATTTTTTTCTTTTTTTTGGCACGGTCGCAAATCCGCGCTATCGTTGCGTTGATATATCCGCGCTAACTGGGATTCAAATTAATGACCATTGGCAATTTGGCCATTTCGAAGTAAAAACAGAAAAAGGAAAGAATCTTGTTGGAGAAAATGGAGTTGAATTTTTTAAAGATTAATTTTATAATACCGTTCCTCAATTCGTTTAATATCTTTAATAGTATTCTTTGCCCAAAGCAATCTTTTTTCAAGAATATCTTCTTCAGATAATTGCCAATTGATGTTAGATTTATGCAAACGACTCATTAAATTCTGAATAATAATTGCAGCCGAAACTGATATATTCAAACTTTCGGTAAAACCAGCCATCGGAATTTTTAAAAAACCATCCGCTTTTTGTAACACTTCATCTGATAATCCGTCGCGTTCTGTACCAAAGAAAAAAGCACTTGGTTTTGAGATATCAAAATTGTCTAAATCACAATCATTTTCGTGTGGCGAAGTTGCAATTATCTGATAACCTTTACTTTTTAAGGTGGAAATACAATTAGAAATACTTTCAAATCGGTTAACATCAACCCATTTTTGTGCGCCCATTGCAATTTCTTTATCAATAGATTTGGTGTAGCGTTCTTCAATCACATTGAGCTGTTGAATTCCAAAAACTTCACAACTTCTCATTACCGCACTGGTATTGTGCAACTGAAAAATATCTTCCATTGCAATAGTAAAATGATTGGTACGTTTAGATAAAACCTGCAAAAAGCGTTCTTTTCTATTTTCGGTAAGTATGTTTTCTAAAAAAGCTAGATAATCTAAATCGACCATTTGAATAAATATTATTTGGTAAAAATAGTAAAAAACAGTAACTTTAAACTTTAAAATAAATTCCATTTAGTACAATAAATATTAGATTATTAAATAAATCTAAAACAAGTAAATTAAGCATAAATGAAAAAGAAATTGGTTGTTTTAACAGGCGCAGGAATTTCTGCAGAAAGTGGTATAAAAACATTTAGAGATTCTGACGGACTTTGGGAAGGACACAATGTTATGGATGTTGCAACTCCAGAAGGTTGGCGCAAAAATCAAGCGTTGGTTTTAGATTTTTACAATCAAAGAAGAAAACAATTGCACGAAGTTGAACCAAATCTTGGACACAAAGTTCTTGCCGATTTAGAAAAATATTTTGAAGTTTATATAATTACTCAAAACGTAGATAATTTACACGAAAAAGCTGGAAGTACAAATGTTTTACATCTTCATGGCGAATTATTTAAAGTGCGAAGTGTAAAAGATAAAAATTACATTTTAGATTGGAAAACCGATTTGAATAAAACTGATGTTGATGAAAACGGATTTCAATTGCGACCACATATTGTATGGTTTGGCGAAGATGTTCCTGCACTTAAAGAAGCATTAGAAATTACTCAAAATGCCGATTTTTTTGCTGTAATTGGAACGTCGCTTCAAGTGTATCCAGCAGCAGGTTTGGTTGAATATACACCACCAAATATTCCTATTTATTATATTGATCCAAATCCTGGAACTATGCAAAATGTACACAATAAAGTTGAAATTATTCCTCTAAAAGCTAGTGAAGGTTTGCCATTATTGAAAGATAAGTTGCTGAATTTGATTTAAAAAAACTCATAACTCATAACTCACAACTCACAACTTATAACTATTTTTGCATCTTCTAAATAACTAGATTCTGAAACAAACTGAAATAAATTCAGTTCAAGAGTTCAGAATAAACACACAACAAAAATGCAACTAACAGAATTAAACGCAGTTTCGCCAATTGACGGAAGATACAGAAGTAAAACCAAATCATTATCTGCTTATTTTTCTGAAGAAGCATTAATAAAGTATAGAGTTTTAGTAGAAATTGAATACTTTATTTCGCTTTGCGAATTGCCTTTGCCACAATTAAAAAATGTAAATGCTAAAGTGTTTTCAGAATTAAGAAATATTTATTTAAATTTCTCAACCCAAGATGCACTTTGGATAAAAGAATCCGAAAAAACTACCAATCACGATGTAAAAGCTGTTGAATATTTTATCAAGGAAAAATTTGAAAAACTAAATTTATCACAATATAAAGAGTTCATTCACTTCGGATTGACTTCTCAAGACATTAATAATACTGCCATTCCACTTTCTACCAAAGAAGCTTTTGAAAATGTGTATTTGCCAAGTTTGATTGCTTTAATTGCCAAATTAAAAGAACTTGCCATTGAGTGGGCAGCCATTCCAATGTTGGCTAGAACTCACGGTCAACCTGCATCTCCTACTCGACTTGGAAAAGAATTTTTAGTTTTTGTAGAACGTCTTGAAGAGCAAATGCGTTTGTTGTTTAACATTCCATTCGCAGCAAAATTTGGTGGCGCAACAGGAAATTTCAATGCGCATCATGTTGCTTATTCTACAATTGATTGGAAGAAATTTGGAAACACTTTTGTGGAAGAAACATTAGGTTTACAACATTCATTTCCAACAACACAAATAGAGCATTACGATCATTTTGCAGCATTTTTTGATGCTTTAAAACGAATAAATACAATCATAATAGATTTAGACAGAGATGTTTGGACTTATGTTTCAATGGATTATTTCAAACAAAAAATTAAGGAAGGCGAAATTGGTTCTTCTGCGATGCCACACAAAGTAAATCCAATAGATTTTGAAAATAGCGAAGGAAATTTAGGTATTGCCAATGCCATTTTTGAACATCTTTCTGCTAAACTTCCTTTATCTAGATTACAACGTGATTTAACCGACAGTACGGTTTTACGTAATATTGGAGTTCCAATAGGTCATACTTTAATTGCATTTGAAGCAACTTTAAAAGGTTTGAATAAATTATTACTAAACGAACCAAAATTTGCCGAAGATTTAGATAAGAATTGGGCTGTTGTAGCCGAAGCAATACAAACTATTTTGCGTAGAGAAGGTTACCCAAATCCTTACGAAGCATTGAAAGGATTGACAAGAACTAACGAGGTAATGAATAAAGAATCAATTCATAATTTCATTCAGACTTTAGAAATTTCTGATGAAATTAAGAATGAGTTGATGGTTATTTCTCCTAGTAATTATTTGGGGATTTAAAATTTTATAATACTTGTTCAAAATTTGAAATTCTAAATGTATATTTGTATGCTTATATAATTTTATGGAAAATAATCTTTATTTAAAAGAAGTTACTCTTTCTGGGTTTAAATCTATTATTGATGTTAATATTGAATTTCAAAATGGTATAAATATCATTATTGGAAAGAATGCTGCTGGAAAAACAAATTTTTTAAAATTTTTTAATAAAGTATTGTCATTAAAATATGATGAACTTAATAATTTTAAATCAAATTTAATATTTAAAAATGGAAAAGAATTTTCAATTGTTTCAGAAGGAATAATTAATACAGATGATTTATTCAAAACTAAAAAATTAAATTCTACTGTTAAAAGCAAACTAATTATTGCAAAAAAAAGTAAAAAAGAGTCAATAGCGCTTCCAATTGAGCATCAGTTATTAGAAAATAATATTATTTTTAATAATACATTTTTATGCCACGGAATACCTAAAGAATATTTAATTGTTGACACACCATTTTTGTTTAAATTTGATAATAAAAATAAAATCTCTAATGAGGTTTTTAATGTTATTAGAAACATTTCTAATCCATATTTTGTTCGATTAATGCTTTTAGATTTTTTTATTTCTTTTAATTCTAAAGAGCTTAAAAAGTTAAGTATTGATGAAATATTATCTTTCTTTAAAGAATCTTCTAAAAAAATAGAATCACTAAAGAAAGTACTAATAAAATTTTCTCCAATTGAAGATATAAAATTTAGCGATAATTTTAATATTTTTTTAGAAGATGAAAGTTTTTCAATAAATAATATATTTTTAGAATTTAAAATTGACGGTAATTGGCATCCTTTTTCAAATCTTTCTGATGGAACAAAAAGATTATTTTATATAATTTCAGAAGTATTTGAAAATGATATTTATTCAAATTTATCACCAACAAGCTTGGGATTTTATTTTGATAAATCTAAAGTTAGTAAAATCATTCTTATAGAAGAACCAGAATTAGGATTACATCCACATCAGTTCCATAAATTAATGCAGTTTTTAAAAGAAGAAAGTTCTGATAAACAAATTATTATCACTACACACTCTCCTCAAGCATTGGATATTCTGGATAAAAATGAGTTAGAAAGAATTGTAATTGCTTATTCAACTAATCCAAAAGAAGGTACTAAATTAAGACACTTATCTAAAGATGAATTAAATAAGGCAAACGAATATATTAAAGATTATTTTTTGAGTGACTATTGGTTGTATTCTAATTTAGAAAAATAGTTTATGAAAATTGGATTAGTTGGAGAAGCACCTAATGATACTCAATCAATAAAAAACTTGTTAGAAAAAAAGTATCCAAAAGAAAATTTTAATTTCTTTTTTATGTTAAACAATATTAATGGTTCAATGTTAGATAATGATAAAATAACTGGTCTATTAAGAAAAGAATTTGAATTTGAAAAACCCGATTTAGTTATTTTAATCAGAGATTTAGATTCATTATATAATGATTTTAATAAAAGAGTTGAAAGACAAAAGTTTTTTTCAAAATCAAATTCTGTAATTAATAGAAAAGGTATTAGATTATTGCATATTTTTGAGATTGAAGCCCTAATATTATCTGATATTCAAACATTCAATTCATTATATAATACTAATATTGATAATATCGAAAATGTATCGACAATTATTGAACCTAAAGAATTTTTAAAAAATCATACTAAAAAATATACTGAATCAGATAATCCAGATATTTTTAAATTACTAGATTTTGAAAAAACATTAAATTGTTTGTATTTTAAAAATTTTATTAAAAAATTTGATAAACTAATTTCTTTCTAACCTACCTAGAATAATTCGGTGCTTCCTTAGTAATAGTAACATTATGTGGATGACTTTCGCCAATTCCGCTAGTGGTAATTCTAACAAATCGTCCTGTTTCTTGTAAAGTGGCAATATCTTTTGCACCACAATAGCCCATTCCGGCACGAAGTCCGCCAATGAATTGTTGCATACTTTCGTTGAGTTCACCTTTGTATGGAACACGACCTACAATTCCTTCGGGAACTAATTTTTTAATATCGTCTTCCACATCTTGAAAATATCTATCTTTCGATCCATCTTCCATTGCTTCAATAGAACCCATTCCGCGATACGATTTGAATTTTCTTCCTTCAAAAATAATGGTTTCACCTGGCGATTCTTTTGTGCCTGCAAGAAGTGAACCAAGCATTACACAATCTGCGCCAGCGGCAATTGCTTTTGGAATATCGCCAGTATAACGAATTCCACCATCGGCAATTACTGGAACTCCAGAACCTTTTATGGCAGCAGCAACTTCTAAAACTGCCGAAAATTGAGGAAAACCAACTCCAGCAACAACTCGTGTAGTACAAATTGAACCTGGACCAATTCCAACTTTTACTCCATCAGCTCCATTTTCTACTAAATAAATTGCAGCTTCGGCTGTAGCAATATTTCCAACAATAACATCAAGGTTTGGAAATTTAGCTTTTACAAGTTTCAATACATCAACTACACCTTTTGTGTGTCCGTGAGCTGTATCGATAATTACTGCATCAACGCCAGCATTTACTAATGCAGTTGCTCTTTCCAAAGCATCTGCTGTAACACCAAGTGCTGCAGCAACACGTAATCGTCCAAAAGAATCTTTATTGGCGTTGGGTTTTTGAGTCAGTTTGGTAATATCTCTAAAAGTAATTAATCCAACTAATTTATAATTTTCATCTACCACAGGAAGCTTTTCAATTTTATTTTTTTGAAGAATTCCTTCTGCTTCTTGAAGCGTAGTTCCAACTGCAGCAGTAACTAAATTTTGAGAAGTCATTACTTCTAGAATAGAACGAGCATTTATTTTTTCAAAACGTAAATCTCTATTGGTTGCAATTCCTTTTAATAAACCGTTTTCGTCTACTATTGGAATGCCACCAATTCCGTGTTCTTTCATCATCATTTTGGCATCGCCAACGGTTGCTGTTAATGGTAAAGTTACAGGATCGATAATCATTCCGCTTTCGGCACGTTTTACTTTTCGTACTTTGGCAGCTTGTTGCTCAATAGTCATGTTTTTATGCAAAACACCAATTCCACCTTCTTGCGCCATTGCAATTGCCATTGAACTTTCTGTAACAGTATCCATTGCAGCAGAAACTATAGGAACATTTAACGTAATATTTCTCGAAATTTTCGATTGAATATTGACATCACGTGGTAAAACTTCGGAATAATTGGGAATTAGCAGAACATCGTCATAGGTTAAACCTTCGCCAACGATTTTAGTTGTGTGTGCTTTCATTGCAATTTGTAGTTTATGCTGAACTCTTGAACTGAATTTATTTCAGTTTGTTTCAGTATTGTAGTTAAATTGCGAGCAAATATAAGAAAAATTTCGCACTTCAACAAGCTCAGTATGACAAAAATGGAAGATGAAAGTTTTAATAAAATCAGACATGAAATAATGTATTTATAAGTGAATTCGCTTATAAATGTGGTTTATAAGTTAATTCGCTTATAAATGTAGTTTATAAGTTTAAAAGCTTATAAAAGTAGTTTATAAGTTAATTAGCTTATATTTGTATTTTAATTTTAAATTTTTATTTAAAATTGAATTAAATAAAATAGTATATTTGATAGTAATTTTTGTGCTAAAATAATTTTTGTATGAAGAAAGTTGTAGTTATATCTGGCGATATTGTTGCTTACACCAGTTTGGAAGATGCTGAAAAAACAGCGTTAGAAAAACAATTGAAAGCATTTTTTATTGAGATGAAAAAAGAGTATTCGGTTTTTGCACGCATTGTAAAAGGCGATTTTATAGAAATTGTTTCAGAAAATGCCGAAGATGCTTTGGCGATAGTTTTACTAGTAAAAAGCTTTATAAAATCGGTTTCGTTTTCTAAAAACTTAGAGAACAACAGAACCAAATCTTTTAAAAATCATGGAATTAGAATTGCAATGGGTTATGGTGAACTAAGCCGTTATGATGCTAAAAAAGGCATTGTTGATGGTGAAGCGATTTATTTATCTGGGCGAAAAATTAATGAAGAAACTACACACAACAAGCAACGAATTGTAATTAAAAACACCTTGTTTTTTGTTTCTACAGATGAAACATTAAACTATAATATGAATACAATATTGGGATTAATTGATGTTTTAATGAGTAAAGCAACTTCCAAACAATGTGAAATTTTGTACTATAAATTGCTTGGTTTAAACGAAGATGCTATTGCAGAAAAACTAAAAATTAGACAATCGGCGGTGAACCAACACTCAACAAATGTGGGTTGGAATGCTATTGAACGTGCTGTTAAATATTTTAATTTCACCTTTAAAGAAATGAAAGTATGATGGTAAAACTGCTTATTTTACAAGTAATTGCTCACGTGCTGAGTGATTATTTTTTTCAAACCGATGCTAGCTCTAAAGAGAAAAATGAAAAAGGTTTTAAAAGCAAATTTTTGTTGAAACACGCAATTATTACATTTGCTTGCGCTTGGATTTTATCGATGGATGTGAATTTTGTTTTTTGCGCTTTGGCAATTGCTGTTATTCATTATTTAATTGATGGATTGAAGAAAGATTTAAACACGAGTCGGTTTTCATTTTTTATTGATCAGATTTTGCACTTATTTGTAATTTGGGTTTTTGTTTGGATTTTTAACCGCTATTTTGAATCGAATTTACTTTGGAATATTCCTATTTCTATAAAATGGTTGACGATAATTCTTGGTTATTTATTGTGCATAAAACCTGCCAATATTTTTATTAGAGAAACACTTGTGGTTGGTAATATTGAAAGTATTTCGGACACTACTGCCGAATTGAAAAATGCTGGAAAGTTGATTGGGATTTTAGAACGAATTTTGGTTTTGACTTTTGTAATTATTGGAAAACTAGAAGTAGTTGGGTTTTTAATTGCGGCAAAATCTATTTTGAGATATAAAGATACCAATACTATAAAGACTGAATATGTGTTGATTGGAACTATGCTTAGTTTTGGTATTGCTATGTTGGTTGGGTTAGTTATTGGAAAGTTTTACTAAATTCTGAACTCTTGAACTGAATTCATTTCAGTTTGTTTCAGAATCTCTTATACTAATTGCATTAATCCACCGAAAAAGCGGACACGTTTTTACTAATTTAATTGTGTTGAAATTTTATGAAATCTAACTAAATTTTGTCATTTCGACCTTTTGAGAGAAATCACATAATAATGATTAAGTTAATGTGATTTCTCCTGCGTCGAAATGACAAATTATATTTTATTTGCCACTGATTTTTACGGATTAAACAGATTTTCACAGATTTTCAGATTGATTACTGATGATTATTGATGGCTTAGCCCAGATGGAAATGGAAAGCATTTTATTGATGAATTCTATTTTTTGTTGTACTGAAAAAGCGACCAACGGAAGCTCTTTTTAGTGCTTACAAAAAAAGAATTATTGATAAAATCTTGGAATGTATAGCTGGAGATTGCTAAAAAAGAAAATTTGGAGAGATTCTGAAACTAGTTCAGAATTAATGAAACTCGCCAAACAATCGTGAAGCCACGTTGTAAGCGCTTTCAAAACTCATTGGACTAGTGTTAGTATTGACTTTTTGCTCGGTGAAATAGGACAACATTTTTTCGGTTGGCATATTGCCTGTTAAATCGTCTTTTGCCATTGGACAACCACCAAATCCTTGAATTGCGCCGTCAAAACGATGACAACCAGCTTTGTACGCAGCATCAATTTTTTCATGCCACTTTTCTTTTGTGGTATGCAAATGTGCACCAAACTCGATTTTGGGATATTTTGGAATTAAATTGGAAAATAAATAGCTGATAACTTCTGGTGTTGAACTGCCAATTGTGTCGGAAAGTGAGAGAATTTTGACTCCCATTTTATGTAATTTTTCTGTCCATTCACCAACAATATCAACGTTGTATGGATCGCCATACGGATTTCCGAAACCCATTGAAATATAGGTTACGACTTCTTTATTGGATTTATAAGCAATTTCTAGAATTTCTTGCAATGTGATTAAACTTTCGGCAATGGTTTTGTGCGTATTTCGCATTTGAAAATTCTCGGAAATAGAAAATGGGAATCCTAAATACTGAATTTCTTTGTGTTGCGATGCCGAAATTGCTCCTTGAGTATTGGCAATTATTGCTAGTAATTTACTAGTTGTTTTTGACAAATCCATTTGAGCTAATACCTCAGCTGTATCTTGCATTTGTGGAATGGCTTTAGGAGAAACAAAACTTCCAAAATCAATAGTATCAAAACCTACACGAAGTAACGACTGAATGTAAGCCACTTTTCGCTCTGTTGGAATGAACGTTTTTATGCCTTGCATTGCGTCTCTTGGACATTCTATGATTTTTATTTGCTTCATTTAAGTCGCTAAGATAATAAGTTTTTTTTGCCACGAAGACACTAAGACACAAAGTTTTTTATTTTATTTTGTTTTGAGAATTGCTTTGTTAATGTCTCTGATTAATTTTGGTCCTTCATAAATAAATCCAGTGTAAAGTTGAATTAAACTTGCGCCTGCTTCTAGTTTGTCTAATGCATCTTGCGCTGAATGAATTCCTCCTACTCCAATTATTGGAAAAGATTTATTACTTTTTTCAGATAAAAAACGAATGACTTCTGTAGAGCGATTGGTTAGAGGTTTTCCAGATAATCCACCCATTTCAGTTTTATTTTCTGATGTTAAACCATCTCTAGAAATGGTTGTGTTGGTTGCAATTACACCTGCAATTTTGGTTTCGTTTACTATATCTATAATGTCTAGAAGTTGCTCATTAGTTAAATCTGGTGCGATTTTTAAAAGTATTGGTTTTGCACTTCGACTGCGCTCAGTGTGACACATTGCTAAATTCTTATTTTGAATTGTTTGCAAAAGTTCTGTAAGTGGTTTTTTATCTTGAAGTTCGCGAAGATTTGGTGTGTTTGGCGAACTTACATTTACTACAAAATAATCTACATAATCAAAAAGTGCTTCGAAACAAATTTCGTAATCTTGCGTAGCATTTTCATTAGGCGTAAGTTTGTTTTTACCAATATTTCCTCCAATTAATACGTTTTTATTTTTCTTTAATCGTTCTACAGCTTCTTTTACGCCACCATTGTTGAAACCCATTCGGTTGATAATTGCCGAATCTTCTTTTAATCTAAACAATCGTTTTTTAGGATTACCTTCTTGACCAATTGGTGTTAAAGTTCCTATTTCTATAAATCCAAATCCGAAATTAGAGAGTTCTTTATATAATTTAGCATCTTTATCAAAACCAGCTGCTAATCCGACTGGATTTGGAAATTTTAATCCGAAAACTTCTGTTTCTAATCGTTTATCATTTACTAAATATAATGATTTGAAAATTGACGAAAATCCGGGTATTTTAGATAAAAATCTGATTAATGAAAAGGTGAAATAATGTACTTTTTCGGGATCAAAAAGAAAAAGTAAAGGACGGATTAGTAATTTATACATTGTAAAAAGTTGTGTTGTACAAAAGTATAAAATAGATTTCAATTGAAAGAATAATCAATAATTTATAAAATAGTATTTTAAATTATTTAATTAAAAATTGAAAATCAGAACATTATATTCTATTTTAAATATAAATAGTATTTTAAGTAACAAATTGAAAGATGAAACGTCCTACTTATGAATCTTAATATTTAAACTGTGGAAACTATTCTTTCAATTAAAAACCTTTATAAAAATTATGGCAAAATTCAAGCTGTAAAAGATGTTTCATTAGAAATACAAAAAGGAAATGTTTACGGAATTCTTGGTCCAAACGGAAGTGGAAAATCGACTACATTAGGAATTGTACTTAATGTTGTTAATAAAACCTCTGGAGAATATTCTTGGTTTGGAGGAACAATGGAAACTCACGATGCATTGAAAAAAGTGGGTGCCATTATTGAGCGTCCAAATTTTTATCCTTACATGACAGCCAAAGAAAATTTAGAATTGGTATGTAAAATTAAAGGCATAAACTACAGTAAGGTTCAAGAAAAACTAGCAGTTGTAGGTCTAGAAGAAAGACAAGATAGTAAATTTAGAACTTTTTCACTTGGAATGAAACAACGTTTGGCAATAGCATCGGCATTGTTAAATGATCCTGAAATTTTAATTCTAGACGAACCAACAAATGGTTTAGATCCGCAAGGAATTCATCAAATTCGTGATATCATTAAAGTAATTGCATCGCAAGGAACTACAATTTTGTTGGCTTCGCATTTACTTGATGAAGTTGAAAAAGTATGTACTCATGTTTTGGTTTTAAGAAAAGGAGAAATTTTATATACAGGTTTAGTTGATGGAATGTCTAAAAATTCGAGTTTTGTTGAGTTGCAACATGACGATTTAAAAAGTTTGACTGATGCATTAGAAGGTTATCTAGAAAAAGAAAATTATACCATTATTGATGGAAAAGTGCATTTGTTTTCAAAATCTCAAGTAAATCCATCTGAAATAAATAAATATTTAGTTAGTAAAAACATTTTTGTAAATCATCTTGTAGTTAGAAAACACAGTCTAGAAGAGCAGTTTTTAGAACTTACAGGAAAATAAAAATCAGTACAACTAAACTATTTAAAAACATTACATCATGAAAAGATTATTATCTATAGAATTACAAAAAATTTGGAAAAACAAAGCTAGTAGAGTTTTAACAATTGGCTATTTCATATTATTATCATCAATTGCCGCAATTAGCTCGATAAATTTTAAATTTATTGGAATTGACTTTAGAATGGCAGATATGGGAATTTATGATTTTCCTTTCATTTGGCATTTAAACACTTTTGTAGCTGGATTATTTAAATTTTTTTTAGCAGTTGTTATAGTTTCTATGATGTCAAATGAATATAGTTATGGAACTTTAAAACAAAATCTTATTGACGGATTAAGTAAAAAAGAATTTATTTTATCAAAATTTTATACTGTAATTTTATTTGCATTATTATCAACAGTTTTTGTTTTTGTAATGACATTGATTTTAGGATATAGTTTTTCATCTTTTAACGAAACAAGTATAGTGTTTATGGACATTATATATTTATTTGGCTATCTTGTAAAATTAATTGGGTTTTTCTCATTCTGTTTGTTTTTAGGGATTTTAGTAAAAAGATCTGCTTTTGCAATTGGATTTCTTTTTATTTGGTATGTATTTGAAAAAGTTTTAATGCATATGATAGAGATTCCTCAAAAGGTTGCCGATTTTCTACCTTTAGAATCAATGTATAACTTAATAAAAGAACCTATCTCTAGATTTAAAACTGTACAAAGTATTGAAAGTCAATTGTCTGATTCAACAAATATTAGAGATTATTCTGTTCATTGGTATTCAATATTAATAGTTTTAGTGTGGATTTCAATATTCATTTTCTCATCCTATAAACTTTTAAAAAGACGTGATTTATAAGTATTAACAAAGCATTTTTAAATGTTAAATTTATCAAATAAGTAGTTATATTTTTTTTAAATGTAATTTAATTACTAATTTTATCAAATGAAAAAATGCTTACTTTACATTGCTTTAACGTTCTTATTATCAAGTCATTGCTTTTCTCAATTTAGCAAAACACATTATATCCCACCAATATCAAATTCTACTAGCGTTACGCCAGAAGAACAATTTATGTACATTTCTACTCCAAGTACAAGTAATGTAAGTTTTACTATTACAGAAATTGGTGGTGCAATAATTTCTGGAACAGTTTCTAGAGATGTACCATTTGTGTATGATATTGGTTCTACTAATTCTGCTCAATTAATGGTAGATCAATCTAATGCGAGTGAAATTTTAAATAATAGAGGTTATATTGTAGAAGCTGGAGATTTAATTTATGTAACCATTAGAGTTATTGCAGGCGGAGGATTTCAAGCTAGCCAAATTGTTTCTAAAGGTTTAGCTGCTCTTGGTACCGAATTTAAAATTGGTGGTTTTACTAATAATTTATTAAATAGTTTTAATGATAGACATTATACATTTGCCTCCATTCTTGCTACAGAAAATAATACTGTAGTAAATTTTGGAAACATTAAAATTGGAGCCGTTTTAGTAAATAATGTTGGCGAAGGAAATACTCCTTCTAGTATAACATTAAATGCTGGACAAAGTTATGTCATTGCAGTTCAAGGTCCAACAGATGCTAATCGTGATGCGCTTATTGGTTCCTCTATAATTTCTGATAAACCAATTGTAGTAAACTGTGGTTCATTTGGTGGTTCTAATGCTGTTGGAAATTTAGATTTAGGTTTTGATCAAATAGTTCCTGCTGAACGCACTGGAGACGAATATATTTTTGTTAAAAGTACAGGCGTAGATGAAGTAGAACGTGTATTATTAATTGCCAATCAAGACAATACCGAAATATTTTTAAATGGTGCTACAATTGCAAGTTACACTTTAAATACTGGTCAACATGTTAATTTACTTGGAAGTGATTATGACAGTAGCGGAAATTTATATGTTAAAACCAATAGCACAGCTTTAGTAAAAAAAACATTATTTGCTTACCAATGTGTTGGCGACGATAGTAGACCAGATCAAGCCAATCAAGAAATGTTTTTTGTACCACCTTTAAGTTGTCAAACACCTAAAGAAATAAACAATATACCTTATATTCAAGCCATTGGAGCAAGAGATTTTACTGGAAGAGTCACAATAACTACAGTTACTGGTGCTACTTTAAATTTTATTTTAAATGGAGTTTCTTATACTTTATCATCTTTACCAGGTTCAATTAATGTTGTTGGTCCAACTTCTGTTACAGGAAATACCAATTATCAATGTTATGTAATGACTGGTTTTACAGGAAATGTTTCTGTATTTTCTACTGGCGAATTGTATCTTGCAGCTTATGGAAGTGATGGCGCAGCAACTTTTGGTGGATATTATTCTGGATTTATTTTTAAACCAGAAGTTACTTTTCAAGAAATTGATTTAACCCAAACCAATTGTATTCCTAATGTTGAATTGTCTGTAAATACATTGAGTGGATTTGATGTGTATCAATGGTATTTTAATGATGTTGCAATTGCTGGAGCAAATACTAATTCATATACTCCATCACAACCCGGATTTTATTATGTAAAAGCTACACTTTCTGCTTGTGGAATTTTTAAAGATTCTGATAAAATTCCTGTAAGCAATTGTCCAGACAATGATGATAATGATAATTCTAATAATAATGTTGACATAGATTTAGACAACGATGGAAATTCCAACTGTAATGAATCACTTGGAGACCAATCTATAAATATATCCAATATAAATGCTGGCTCAATAAACGGAAATACTTTTACAGGAACAGTAACAACCTCAACAGCAGCAAGTACTATTCCAATTACAGGAAATGCAAACGGAAGTTTTATTTCTGATATTCCAGCAGGAAAAACAAGTTTTGCAACTTATAAATTAACATTTACACAACCTATTTCATTATCATTACAATATAATTTAACTTCTACGCCAACAGATGAATTAAATGCCAATGCTGAATATGTTGTAAATTCTCCAAATAACACAACAATTACTGTAATAAATCCTAGTAATCAATTGTCAATTGATACCAATTATGACGGAATTTATGAAAATAATGTTACCCAATTTTCTTCGTTTGAAATTCGTTTTAGATTAAATAGTACAACGCCACTTGCATCTGGAACTGGAACTTTTAAATTTCAAACCTACAATGCAACTTCAATAAGTTTTACTCATAAAAATTTGTTAGATTTAACTCCAAATCGTGTAAGTTTAAATTTTGTTGCCAGTTGTGTAGGATTAGATTCTGATGGTGATGGCGTTTTTAATAGTCAAGATTATGATTCTGACAATGATGGAATTCCAGATTTTATAGAAAATCAACCTGGAGTTATTCAACCTTTATCTGGTAACGACGCCAATAATGATGGATTAGATGATATTTTTGCAACAACTAATTTACCTGCAAATAATGATACTGATGGAATTCCAAATTATTTAGATTTAGATTCAGACAACGATGGAATTTACGACTTAGAAGAATCTGGAACCAATGCAATTGATGCCAATAATAATGGTGTGATTGATGGAACAAATTTTGGAACGAACGGAATTAGTAATTCAATAGAAACTTTGCCCGATAGTGGAATTTTAAATTATTCAATTGCTGATACTGATGCCGACGGAATTTTGAATTATTTAGAACTTGATAGCGATAATGATTTATGTAATGATGTTATTGAAGCAGGATTTGCAGATGCCAACAACGATGGCTATTTAGGAACAACTTCTCCACCAACAACTACTGCAAACGGAACTGTTTCAAGTGGAACTGCATACACAAATCCAAACAATAATTATACAATTGCTGCACCAATTGTTATTATATCGCAACCTGTAGAATCGATTACTTGCGAGCTTGAAGACGCAACATTTACTATAGATGCAACTTCTATTTCTACTTACCAATGGGAACAATCTGTAGATGGTACAACTTGGACAATGCTTGTTAATAACGCTAATTATTCAGGAGTAAATAATGCAACATTATCAGTTTTAAACGTTGCTATTACTATGAATAATTATAAATACAGAGTGTTTTTAAACAGAACTGGAAATACTTGCGGATTATATTCTGCTGCTGCAAATTTAAAAATCAATGCTTTACCTGTAATTACAACTCCAATTACTTTGATTCAATGTGATGATGATACTGATGGAATTTCTGATTTTAATTTAACTCAAAAAAACAATCAAATTTCTACTAACTCAGTAAATGAAGTTTTTACTTATTATACCAGTTCAAGTGCCGCAGAAACTGAAAACAATACATTTATTATTTCAAATCCAATTGCTTTTACAACAACAAACACTACAGTTTATGCAAGAGTAGAAAACGCAAATGGATGTTATAGAGTTTGTACAATGAATTTGATAGTTTCTGTTACTCAAATTCCAAATTCATTTCAAATTATTGATTTTGTAAAATGTGATGATTTTGTTGATATTGCCAATGATGATAAAGATGGAATTGCAACATTCAATTTTAGTTCTGCAACAGCACAAATTATTAATGTACTTCCAAGTGGAGGAAATTATACCATTAAATATTATAAAAACGAAGCTGATTTTCTTGCAGAAACAGATGCAAGCGGAAACTCGTTAGAAATTCCAATAGCTACAATTTCTAATTATAGAAATAGTGGTTATCCAAATACACAAACTATTTGGGCAAGAGTTGATAGCACAGTTGCCAATGATTGTTTTGGTTTTACAAAATTTGATTTGGTTGTAGAAGCACTACCAATTATAAATAATGTTGGAGTAAATAATATTATTAGAGCTTGCGATGATGACCAAGATGGAATTTTAATTTTTAATACTTCTACTCTTGAAACTACTCTTTTGGGTGGACAAACTAATAAAACTATAGTTTATACAAACCAAGCTGGAGCTATAATTCCAAGTCCATTTCCTGCGACTTACCAAGTTACAACATCACAAATTATATCTGTTTACATAAAAAATAATGAAACCGTTGCAAGTGATGCACCTTGTAATGAAACTGGAACTTTTAAATTTATAGTTGACGATCTACCTCAAGCATTTGATTTACCAATTAATGCATTAACACAATGTGATAATAATGAAACCGATCCGAGTTTTCAAGACGGAAAATATCCATTTGTTACTACAAGTATTCAATCTGATATTTTACAAGGTCAAACAGGAATGGTTGTAACTTATACATTTGCTGATGGTACAACCTCATCAACATTACCAAATCCATTTGAAACAGCAACACAAACAGTAACAGTTAGAGTTGCAAATTTTATAAATGCTACTTGTTGGGACGAAACAGAATTAAAATTTATAGTAAATCCAATTCCAAAAATAAATTTGAATGTAAATGGTCAAGATAACGAGTTGGTTTGTACAAATTTACCAACTTTTATAGTAACATTAGATGCAGCAATTACAGATGGAACACCACAAACTGATTATATTTATCAATGGTTTTTAAATGGAACAAGTATTCCGTTAGCAACAAATTACACTTTAGATGTAAATACAGAAGGAACTTATACTGTAGAAGTTACTAACACTTTTGGTTGTTCAAGTGTTAGAACAATTATAGTAACCGCATCAGTTATTGCAACTATTCAAACAATTGAAATTATAGATTTATCTGATAGTAATTCGGTTTTAGTAAATGTTACAGGAAATGGTGGCGATTATGTTTACAGTATTCAAGAATCTTTTGGACCTTATCAAACTTCAAATTTATTTACAAATGTTGCCATAGGTTTTCACACCGTTTACGTTAAAGATTTAAATGGTTGTGGTATTGCAGAACAATTAATATCAGTATTAGGAGTTCCTAAATATTTTACTCCAAATGATGATGGTTTTAACGATACTTGGAATATTAAAGGAGCAAATCAAGATTTTTATGCCGATTCAATCATTTATATATTTGATAGATATGGAAAATTGATAAAACAAATTTCGCCAATTGGAAACGGTTGGGATGGAACAATAAACGAAAATTTGGCACCATCAGATGATTATTGGTATAGTATAAAATTTGATGATGGCAGAAGTGCGAAAGGACATTTTACTTTAAAAAGATAACAAAAAAAAAGAAAAACTGTACTTAAACAGTTTTTCTTTTACCAACTAAAAATACTAACTTATTTTCAACTTAACGGATTTTTACCTTGAATTACTCTTAAAATAATTGCAATAACTGCAATTACAAGTAATACATGAATAATGCCTCCAGCACTATACATAAAAAATCCTAATGCCCATAATATAATAAGGACTACTGCTACTAGATAAAGTAAATTACTCATAATTTTTGATTTAAAGGTTTGATTTATTTATAATTACAAATTTCAAAAAAATCACGTTGCTATGCGTTACAGTTTATTTTTAAAGATTTATATTATTCACATATACTCTAAGCTAAGAATATAGTTTAAGTTCTTTTTGAAGATTTAAAGCCATTTCAATATTTTCTGATGCCTTTAAACTAAACTTACCAGCCGAACTTATGTTGCCAGCGATATTGCTTTTTATAGCTTCAAGTTCAAGCTTAGAAGCTTTTTCAAGATAATAATAAATTTTATAATGTATGTCTATGCATTTTTGTATTTCAGATATTGAATTTTCTGGTAAACCAATTTTGTGATTTTGTGATGATGCTGACATTGTTATACTATTTCTTTCTTTTACAAAGTTGCATCTTAAACACGACATATAATTTATACATCTTACCCATTTTGTTACATATAACGCACTTTAACATAGAATAAAATACAAAAGCACCACTAAATGTGATGCTTTATTACAATATTGTTAAAATAATTTACATTCTATCTATGTACCAATTGAGTTGCTTTTCAATTTTTTGAGTATGCAATACTTTAGTAATTATTTGTTTTAGTCTAAAAAAAGCAGTTTCACTTTTTACAACATAATCTGTAGCTTTGTGAAGCATACATTCTACAGCTACTTCAATTTTATCTTGCGAGGAAAGCATAATTACAGGAATTTCTTCATTAAATTCTTTAATTTTATCTAATGTTTCCAATCCGTTTATGGCACCTTTTGTAATTCCGTCAAGGTGATAATCTAAAATAACTACATCTGGATTTTCATTTATAGAGGTCAAACAAAGTTCGCCAGATGAAAATGTTTTAATTTCAAAATCGGCATGGTCTAAAAATTCTATTTCTAACGATTTTAAAAACAAAGCATCATCATCAACTAGAAAAAGTTTTATTTTATCTTCTTTCATCATTTTATTTTTTTTTGTAAATATGTAATTCTTCTTGCAATTCAATACACGCTTGTGAACAAATGTTTTCTAATTTGGTAATCATCTCGGCTACAGTATTCTCTTCTAATTGTTCACTTGCATATTCTTGAATTTTCTTAGCCATGTTTTCAAAGTCTTGATGAATGCCTACTATAGAAAATGAAGGAATCATTTTGTGAACTGTAGAATATAAGGTTGCCCAATCTTTACTTTCGTAACTTTTTCGCATTAAAGTTAATAAAGTTGGTGTTTGCTCAAGATACAACGAAATCATTTCAGACATTAATGCAGGATTGGATTTAGTTCGTTGCATTAAATAATTCAAATCTATACATTTTTTAATGTTTGATTCTACTATTTTTTGCTCTTTCTCTAACTCTTTTTTGGTTACTCTTTTTACTATTCCTGTAATTTTACTGTATAATAATTTTTCATCAACAGGTTTAGATATATAATCGTTCATGCCAACTTCTTTACATTTGGCTAAATCTACCGTAGTAACATCGGCTGTTAATGCAATAATAGGAATTTGAGAATGCAATGTGTTTCTTATATATCTAGTGGCTTCAAAACCATTCATTACAGGCATTTGCAAATCCATTAATACAATATCATACTCATTGGTTTCAAGTTTATCAGTTGCAATTTTACCATTGGCAGCAATATCACAAACAAATCCGAAATCTTCAAGTAAAGTTCTCATTAATAATTGATTGAGCGCAATATCTTCTACAACTAGAACTTTAATATTAGTATTTTCATTATCAATAGTTAAGGTTTCTGAATCATTTTCTACCAATGCAGTTGTTTTTAAAAATGGTAGTGTAAAACTAAAAGTTGATCCTTTATCTAAAATACTTTTAACAGTTATTGTTCCGCCTTGTGCTTCTACTAACTGTTTTACAATGGCTAAACCCAAACCTGTTCCTCCAAATAATCTAGAAGTTCCACTAGAAGCTTGTTGAAAATTTTCAAAAATTGTTTCTATTTTATTTTCTGGAATACCTATTCCTGTATCTACTACTGCAAATTCTAAAAAAACTTCTTCTATCGTTTCTTTTATTAAATTTACTCTAACAATAATTTCTCCTTCTGATGTAAATTTTATTGCATTACTAACTAAATTCAAAATTATTTGATGCAATCTAACTGGATCGCCAACTAAAACTTCTGGAATTATTGAATGATATTCTTTAGTTAATTTTAAATTTTTTTCTTGACTTTTAATATCAAAAATATGAATCATTGCTTCAACAGAAAGTGCCATTTTAAACGGAACTTGCTCAAACGACATTTTACCCGAATCTACTTTGGCTAAATCTAAAATATCATTTATTAAAACTATCAACGCATCGCCACTTGTTTTAATTGCATTTAAATATTCTCTTTGTTTTTCATTCAAATCTGTTTTAAGAACCACTTTTGTAAAACCAATAATGGCATTCATTGGTGTACGAATTTCATGACTCATATTAGACAAAAATTGTTGTTTTGCTTTTACAGAATCTACTGCAATTCTTGTTGCTCCTTCTGCTTTAATCAAAGCTTCTTCTGCAATTGCTGTAGAAACATCGGCATGTTCTTTAGCTTCATAAAGTTGATTGGATATTATTTTTTGATAGGTAACATCTCTTGCAACAATTACAACTCCAAGCACATTGCCTAGTTCATCTTTATAAGTTGAGCCATTTAAAAGCACATCAGTTAATTTTCCATTTTTATTTTTAATTGTTAATGGAAAATCTGTTAAATCACCTTTTGAAAAAATTTTTAAGTACAATTCTCTAGGTTTTTGTGACTCGGTAAAATAATCAAAAAAATCAGAATCGGTGAGTTCTTCTCTGCTAGAACCTGTAATATTTATAGTAGCTTGATTCATATCGGTAATTTTACCATGACTATTTATGGTAACCAATGGATCTAAACTTGCTTCTATTAAACTCCTAGAATATTCAAACTGTAATTTTTTTCTAGAAATTTCTAATTCTATATTTTTTTGTTCTAATTTTTTATTAGCATTTACAAGTTCATCAGTTCTATTTTTTATAGAAATTTCTAAAACTTTATTTTCATTTTTTTGATTTTGAATTTCGGTATTTGTACCAATCCAATGTGATATTTCTCCAACATCGTCTTTAACACATTTAACTTTACTTAAATGCCAATTGTAGTTTCCTTTGTTGTCAAGGTAACGAACTTCCATTTCAAAATTAGTATTATTGAGTAACGAACTTTGCCATTCTTTACTAGCTTTTTCAGCATCTTCTGGATGAATAATTGATTCCCAATTGGATTGTACCAATTCTTCCAAATTTTTACCTGTATATTCCAACCATCGTTCATTATAATAATCAGTTTTTCCAGATTTGTCACCATAACTCACTTTTACTGGCATTAAATCGGCTAATCGTCTAAATTTCTCTTCACTTTCTGCAACAGCTTTCTTTACTAGTACTTGCGAAGTTACTTCATAGGCAATTATTAAAATTCCCGAAATTGTTCCATCAACTTCATGATACGCTTGGTAAACAAAATTAAAGTAACACTCATTTAAAGTTTCATTTCTAAACAAACTTACAGAATATTCATAACCATAAAATGCAATTCCAGTCGTAAAAACTTCATTTATTATTTCTGGAAAACCTTGATCTACAACTTCTGGCAAAATTTCAAACAAAGTTTTACCAACTACATCATTGCCTTTACCCCAAACATCTTTAATACTTTCATTGGCAAGAGTTACAATCATTTCTTCGCCTTTTAAAATAGCAAATGCAAAAGGAGAATTAGAGAACATTAAATGAAAACGCTTGTCATTGTCTTCAAGCACTCTTCGGGATTTAATTTGTTCGGTAATTTCAGAAAAAACTACAATTACACCAGTAACTATATCATCATTTTCCAATAAAGGTTGGTAAGTACAATTAAAAAAAAGTTGTTCTGATATTTCGTTTCTTATTATTGTAAGTTCATGTTCTTTTACATTGTAAGGAATGCCAGTAAGCATTACATTTTCTAGTAATTCATTCAATCCTTGCTCTTTTAACTCTGGAAAAGATTCAAAAAGTGGTTTACCAATTATAGCATCTGTTTTATTAAGAATTTCTAAATAAAAATCATTGGCAAATTCTATGATAAAATCGCTACCACGAAAAATAACAACAGCAACAGGTACATTTCTAAAAATGTTAGTTGCAAATGTTTGATTATTGTTGTCTCCTGTAGTGCTATTTATTAGATTTTTTTTCATAAAATTAAAATTTAGTTTCCAATTTCTTCAATTGGTACTCTACTTCTATCTTTTAATTTTTTAAAACTTGATGGTGTTAAGCCAGTTACTTTTTTAAATTGATTGGATAAATGTGCTACACTACTGTAATTTAATTTATAGGATATCTCAGTAAGATTGTATTCATCATAAAGCAATAATTCTTTGGCGCGTTCTATTTTATGGTTTATTATAAACTGCTGAATGGTCATTCCTTTTACTTCAGAAAATATATTGGATAAATAAGTATAATCGTGGTTTAGTTTTTCGCTAAGAAAATCAGAATAATTAATCTTTGGCATTTCATCAGCATGATGCACCATATCTATAATTACAGTTTTTACTTTTTCAATTAAAATTGCACGTTTATCATCCATTAATTCTAAACCAGAATCAAATAAACCTTTTTTAAGTAAAGCGCGCTTTTCATCTGAAATTGTTTCCATAATTTCTATCTCGCCCAAATCAACTATAATAAAATGAAGACCTATTTTTTTCAACTCTTCTTTTACAACCATCTTACAACGGTTACTTACCATATATTTAATGTATAATTTCATATTTTTTTGGTTAATGTAAATTATGTATTATAAAATTACACCTAACAAAAGTGCAATTAGTATTTATAATGAATTTGTATAATTAATTATTAAAGTTACATAAATCACATATTTTTAGATTTATCGTTACAACTAATAAAAGGAAGAAAATACCAGATTTTTTTTATCTGGCGTTAATGAAATAGAATTATAAAACTTCTAGATGTAGATTAATTGTAAATGTAGTTTAAAAAAAAATTTAAAATTGAGTATTTTAAGTTTAATTAAAATAAAAAAGAATTTAATTTAATTCCAAAAAAAATCTTCCAAAAAGGAAGATGTAGTTTGAAAAGAATCTGAAACAAGTTCAGATTAAAGAATCTAAAACAAGTTCAGATTAAAAATGGCAAGCGACCTACATCGCACCGCTCAACCGCATACCTTTGCTATGTTCCCATCCGGGAGGATTCTGTAGGAGCTGGTCGTGTAGGACTTGCCGATGCAAATATACAATCTTTTTATTTTTTTGCAAGAAATTAACAACATAATAAATACATTTGTACTTTAGAATTTGAAAATCATTTTATGAAAAAATATAACCTATTAGCATTCATTTTATTAGCAATTACTATAATGAGTTGTGGTGATACAAAAAATTATTTTAGTATTAACGAAAGTAAACTTGAGACACAATATAATCCTTCAGATTTATTATTATTATCGGTAATAAACAACGAAAATGAAACAATTGATAGTGTGGTTTATGCTATAAATAATAAAAAAATTGGTTCATCTAAAAATTCTGGTGATTTTAAATTTGAATTAAAAAATCAGAAATTAGGATATCAAAATATTACAGCATCTGTTTTTTTTAATGGAAAAACCGAAATAGATTCAACAAGAGTAGAACTGGTTTCTAATTTAAAACCTAAACTTCTTGATTATGAAATAGTTAATACTTATCCGCACGACATTAAAGCATATACGCAAGGTTTAGAATTTTTTAATGATACTTTGTATGAAGGAACTGGAAATGGCGCAGGAAACGGAACTGGAATTAGAGGAATTTCAAGTTTAAGAAAAACTGATTACAAGACTGGAAAAGTATATAAAAAAGTAGAACTTGGCGAAGATTATTTTGGCGAAGGAATTACCATTTTAAATAATAAAGTGTATCAGCTAACTTGGTTAAATAATGAAGGTTATGTTTATAATGCCACTACGTTTGAAAAAGTAAAAACATTTCAATACTTTAAAAAAATTGAAGGTTGGGGTTTAACTAACGATGGAAAAAATTTATATCAATCTGATGGAAGTGAAAAAATTTATAAATTAAATCCAAATGATTTAAAAGAAGTAGATTACATTAATGTTTATTATTTAACAGATAAAGTAAAGCAAATAAACGAACTAGAATGGGTTGAAGGAAAGATATATGGAAATATTTACGGTAAAGATGCCATTGCTATAATTAATCCTTTAAACGGAATGGTTGAAGGAATTGTAGATTTATCTAAATTAGAAAAATTAATAACAAAGCTTCCAGATACTGATGTTTTAAACGGAATTGCCTACAATAAAAAAACAAAAACATTTTTTGTAACTGGTAAAAACTGGGATAAAATGTTTGAAATTACAATTAAGTAAAAAAATGTAATCCTTACTAATAATTTATGGAAATAAAATTTCAATGTAATCTTTATATTACATTAAACTGATTTAATATCTATTCATCGATAATAAACATACTTTTGTCGAATTTTTAAAATAAAATAGTAAATTTGATATCTATTTTATATTAAAATTATGATGAAAAAAATATTTTTAATTTTTGCTATATTTTTTGTACTGCTATCTCACAGTCAGTCTGTTGGTGATTATCGTTCTGTAACAACTGGAAACTGGACAACTTTATCTGCTTGGCAATATTACAATGGAACAGCTTGGGTTACACCTACTGGAATTCTACCTCAAGGTTATCCAGCACAATTTTCTGGAACAAATAATGTAACCATTCAAGCTGGAACAACTATTACTTTTACAAATTTAATGGTTACAACTACATTTCCTAAATTAATAATTAACGGAAAATTGTCATTAAATGGTACTGGAAACAACGCATTTTTTGATATTAAAGCTAATTTTATAAAAGTTACACCTGGTTTATCTCCAGCTGCAACAATAGAATATTTATCTAAAGGAACTTTATTGATGCCAACTAATGCACTATTTCAAGTTGGTCCACTTGGGCTTTCTGGTAGTTGCACTAACAATCAAGCAATTAAAATTGGAGCAACGGTTATTGCCACTTGCTCTGGTGCAGGAAATTCTGGAGTTTTATTTATAGAATTAATGAATGGTGGCGGATCAATTACTGCTGTACCAACATCAAATTCTCCTGTTTGTCTAAACAATACCATAAATTTAAATGGTTCTATAATAGGTTCACCAGGAACAGGATTAACTTATTCTTGGACAATTACTTCTCCAACAGGAATAATAACAACAGTAAATTCTCAAAATACAACTGTACCAAATGCGCAATTAGGAACTTATACTGCTAAACTTAAATGTACAACAAGTTATAATGGTTCTAGTTTTACTAATGAAGCAACTATTGCTGTTATTGTTAGTCCAACTTCTGTTTCTGGAACTGTTTCTGGTAATCAAACAATATGTACTGGAAATCAACTAACAAATTTAACCTTAACTGGAAATGTTGGAGCAATTCAATGGCAATCTTCAAGTGATAATATAACTTTTACATCCATTGCTGGACAAACTACAAATACACTTTCTGGAGCAACAATTGGAAGTTTAACAGCTACAAAATATTTTAGAGCTTTGGTTCAAAGTGGTGGTTGTTCTGCTGTTTTTAGTAATGTTGTTACTATAAATGTAAATCCAATAACTGTTTCTGGAACTGTTTCTGGTAATCAAACTATTTGTTCTGGCTCGCAACCAACAAATTTAACATTAGTTGGAAATGTTGGAAGTATTCAATGGCAATCATCAAATGATAATGTAACTTTTGCGTCCATTTCTGGACAAACTACAAATACACTTTCTGGAACAACGATTGGAAATTTAACAGCTACAAAATATTTTAGAGCTTTAGTTCAAAGTGGTGTTTGTGCTTCTGTTTTTAGTAATGTAGTTACTATAAATGTAAATCCGACTTCTGTTTCTGGTACTGTTTCTAGTAATCAAACTATTTGTTCTGGTTTTCAACCTTCAAGTTTAACTTTAGCTGGAAATATTGGAACTATTCAATGGCAATCTTCTAATGATAATGTGAGTTTTACATCCATTTCTGGGCAAACAACAAATACACTTTCTGGAACAATAATTGGAAATTTAACAGCTACAAAATATTTTAGGGTTTTAGTTCAAAGTGGTGTTTGTAGTACTGTTTTAAGTAATGTAGTAAGTGTTTCAATTACACCACTTTCTGTTGGAGGAATAGTTTCAAACGATCAAACTATATGTTTTGGAACTAATCCTAATGATTTAATCTTATCAGGAAATGTTGGAACAGTATTAATGTGGCAAAAATCTACAGATAGTAATTTTACATCTCCAACAAATATTGCAAATACAAATTCAACTTTAACCGGAATTTCTATAGGAATTATTACTACAACAACTTATTTTAGAGCTGTTGTTCAAAACGGAAGTTGTAGTAGTATTTATTCAAATTATATTACAATTTCTGCTGGAAATTCAACTTGGAATGGAAGTTCTTGGGATGCTTTTCCTTCTGGAAATACAACGTTAATTTTCAATGGAAATTACAATTCTGTAGCAGATATTTCTGGATGTTCTTGTATTGTAAATTCTGGAAATGTTGTTGTTAATTCCAATCATGACATGCAACTTTTAGGAAGTGTATCTGTAATTGGTGGTACATTAACATTTGAAAATAATTCTAATTTGTTGCAAACACAAAATGTATCAAATTCTGGTAACATTACTGTAAAACGAAGTAGTTCAGCATTAAAAAGATTAGATTATACCATGTGGTCAACGCCAGTTGTTGGACAAAATTTATTTAATTTTTCTCCATTAACAATAAGTAATCGATTTTACTTTTTTAATACATTGACTAATTTGTATAATGTAATCTCATCACCATCTGCAACTAATTTTGCTACTGCAAAAGGTTATTTAATTCGTGTACCAAACAATCATCCAACTTGGGCAACAATTTATAATGGACAGTTTACTGGAGTTCCAAATAATGGTAACATTTCTTTTAGTTTAACTGATGGTGGAAGTGCAACTACAAGACATAATGCAACCGGAAATCCTTATCCATCAGCTATAAAAATTGATGATTTTATAAATTCAAATAGTTCAAATATTGAAGGAACATTATGGTTTTGGAGAAAAACCAATGATGATAATAATCCTGTATCCTACTCTACTTGCACAACTGTTGGAAGTACTGTTAACAATGGACATACATATATTAATGATAATTTAATTTCTGTTGGTCAAGGATTTTTAGTTCAGGCAAAATCTGGAGCTACTGAAGTTAATTTTACTAACGCTATGCGATCTTCTGATAATGTTAATCAATTTTTTAAAAATTCGTCATCACAATTACCAACTAATATTGATAGATTTTGGTTGCAATTAAAAAATAGTTCCAATATTAATTTTGGTCAACAATTAATTGCCTATGTTGATAATGCAACTACAGGTTATGATTCTGGAAAAGATGGATTGCATTTTAATGATAATGTTATTTCATTAACATCTGTTGTTGATAATAAAGAATTGTCAATTCAAGCACGACCAACATTTACAGATTATGATAGTTTTCCTTTAAATTTTAAAACTAATGTTGTTGATGTTTATACTATTTCTATAAATCAATTGGATGGACTATTTGAAAACAATCAAGATATTTTTATAAAAGATAATGATTTAAATACAATTCATAATTTAAAAACTGAACCGTATTCTTTTAGTTCAAATGCTGGAAATTTTGCAAATAGATTTGAAATTCAATATCAATATGGTTTACTTTCTAATATAAATTCTAGTTTTAATTCTGATGATGTCATTGCTTTTATAGAGAAAAAAGAATTGATTGTAAAATCTAAAAATAATTTAATTATACAAATACAGATTTATGATGCTACAGGAAGAGTATTATTTGATAAAAAAGATTTAGATACTTTAGAAACAAAAATAAATAGTATTAATTCTAATCAGATTTTATTACTAAAAATTAAAACTATTGATAATAAAATTGTGGTTAAAAAAATATAATGGTTGTTTTAAAAAAATATCCCAAAAATTTCCTAACTTTTTGGGATATTTTTATTACTAGAAGTTTTTTTATTTCTTCTTTTTAGCATCATTATATTTTACCTCTTTAGCATCATAAATCCACTTATTTTCTTGTGTTTTATTTTTTTGAGTGATAGAACTATCAGCATTTAATATAAATTCGAAACCTTCTCTTCTTATTCTTTCTTGCGTTTCACTTGCATTTTTTAATTTATCAAGAAACACTTTCTCAGTGATATTATTTGTAGTTTGAAAATTAGAAAACACTTGCGTTTTAGTTGCTAAATCATAAACTTGAGAATTTATTGTTACAATATTCTCTGTTTTTAAATCGGTTTTAGTAGTTGTTTTTTCACTCCAAACAAGCAAATACAATTTGGCACCATTAGCAGTAAAAGAAGTTAATTTACAATCTGTTGGAGCAAATTTAGCATCGACAGATTTTATAATAATTGCATCTTTAGGTTTTCCGTTTTCATTAATTGTAATTTGAAAATTTCCACTTTTTATTTCTGCAACCAAGTTATCAACTTTTGCTAATCCAGCAGTAGTTTTAGTTGCTACAGGTTTTACAACTTTCTTTTTTTGAGAATAAATTGATGAACTAAAAAGAACAACAAGTGCTACTAAAAATATTTTTTTCATTTTTAAAGTTTTTAATTTAAAATAGTTGACCAATATACAAATTTATTTAAATTGATACTGTTAAATAAAAAAACCGAACTATTTCTAGTTCGGTTCTTAAAATGGTAAGTAAAATGGACAAAAAAGGTTTATTCAGCGTTAGATGTAGATTTAACTGCTAATGAATAAATTACTAATCCAAAACCAATTTTATTAATAGCATCAGCAATGTTATATGCAACATCTACACTTCCTGAACCAATTAAATTTGTATACCAACCTTGTGTTCCTAACATATATCCTAAAGGATAAATTGCCCAACCAACAAGTACAAACCAACATAAAATTTTGTGTGCAGCAAGTACATTTCCTCCAGCAGCAGCAGCAAGTTTTGCAGCACTTCCTAACCAGATCTCATAAACTATTGCAAAATAAGCAACTCCTGAAATAAAGCCCCAAAGTGCAGCTTGATCCATAAATACTGCTTCACCTAAATAACCAGTAACCAACATTATTACAGAATAAAAAATCATTTTCCATAACAATCCAGTTTTTGCACCAGCAACTTTTAAAATTAGGTAAAATTCTAAACACATCAATGGCACAGTTAATACCCAATCCACATATCTAAAAAATGTAGGTGATTCTTGAAACGTAGCCCAATAATCTCTCATGTAATAATAATGCACTGCTGCAATGAAAGTAATCAGACCAGAAACTAAAACCGAAGTTCTCCACTTTTTATCAAATTGATTCAATGATAAAAAGAAAAAGGCCGATGCCGCCATCATAGCCATACAACCAACAAAAAATGTGAAACCTACATAATCAGTAGGAAGCAACTTACCAACAGTTGCAGAAATAAACATAAAATTTGACATATAATAAAGATTTAATTAATATTGTTTAGCAAAGTTAATAAAACATTAAACAAAAATAAAATTATTTTGTTTAATTTTTTTTATTTACTTTTAAACAAAATATTAAAATCTATGTTAAAAATTCAGAAAATATCAATCCTGTCGAGTTTTATTGGTTTATGGTTAACTTCTTTTTTAAATCAAGACGTACAATTTTTTGTAGGATTTTTATTGATTTTATCATTCGGGATACTTCATGGCGCAAACGATTTAGTATTAATTAATCAATTAAATATTGCCAGTAAACCAAAATCTTTCTTAAAATTGTTAGTTTCATATGTTGTAATTGTACTTACTGCTGTTATATTATTTGTAGTCGTGCCTTCTTTAGCAATGCTTTTATTCATTATAATTAGTTCTTATCATTTTGGAGAACAACATTGGCAAAAATTAAAAGAAGAACAACCAAATGCAATTACAATACTATTTCAATTGAATTATGGTTTATTTATTCTTTTTTTATTATTCGTTTTTCATACTAATGAAGTTATTGATATAGTATATAAAATTACAAACATGTATATTAGTGAGTTATTTATAAATATAGTTTTCAGTATAAGTACTTTTTTATTGATAGTTCTAATGCTATTTATTGCGAATAAAACTGAAGCATTCAAAAAGAATATTCCAGAACAGTTATTGTACATTTTAGTATTTGCAATTATATTTAAAGTAGGAAGTTTAATTTGGGCTTTCACAATTTACTTTATTCTTTGGCACAGCATTCCGTCATTAAATGATCAAATTAAATTTTTATATGGAAGTTATTCATTCAAGAATTTTATAATTTATTTTAAATCGGCATTCCTTTATTGGATTATATCCTTAATTGGAATAGCAATTTTGTATTACTTTTTTAAAGATCAAAAACTATTTGAAGCATTATTCTTTTCCTTTCTTGCTGCAATAACTTTTCCGCATGCTTGGGTAATTTTGAAAATGTTTAAAAACAAGGCATAAAAAAACCGAGTAATTTTTTACTCGGTACTATTATTATTTATTTAATTCTATATCTATGCAACTTCATACTCTACTTTAGCTGGATTAATAGATGATTTGGAAGCATTTAAAACTTCAATACCAACTAAGTTTCCACTCAATGAATAATCTAAAATAAAACCTTTTTTTTCTTCATCAGATTCAACTATTTTATCATCACTTAATGTAATGTATAATATATCTGTTTCTTTATCATATTTAACTTTCATAATTACAAGTATTTTGTTATTTTAGATGTTCTATAAACTGTTTTAATTAATGATGGATTTTTATCATTATTGACAAAAACTCTATATAAATAATTATCTACAATTTTTTGAAATATTTGTTGATTATCTGAATCTAATAATATATCATCTGGATTATTTATTACAAATTCAACAATTTCTTTAGAAATGGAACGTAATTCAATTTGTTCCAAGCTATGTAATGAAAAATCAAACTGCATATATCATTTATATAACACAAATATATATATTTTAATTTAAAAAAAAATAAAAAAACCGAGCAATTGCTTACTCGGTTTTTCCTAATTATATTTAATTTGAAAAGATTCCGAGTCAAGCTCGGAATAAGCGATTCATACAATTTTGTTACACAAAACTGATTCTCTGCTTATTTAACCTCTTCAAATTCTACATCTTGTGTATTATCACCTTGAGCTTCAGCTTGTGGTTGAGCATCTTGTGCTTGTCCAGCTTCACCTTGAGCATACATTGCTTCTGTAGCAGTTTTCCAAGCAGCGTTTACATTGTCTAAACCTTTTTGGATAGCTTCAACATCTTGCGATTGGTGTGCCATTCTTAATTCAGTTAATGCATATTCAATGCCTGTTTTGTGCTCGTCAGAAATTTTGTCTGCCAATTCTTTCAACTGAGATTCCGTTTGGAAAATCAAACTATCAGCTTCGTTAATTTTTTCAGCTCTTTCTCTTGCAATTTTATCTGCTCCAGCATTTGCCTCAGCGTCTTTTTTCATTTTCTCAATTTCTTCAGCTGTTAAACCAGAAGAAGCTTCAATACGAATATCATGAGATTTTCCAGTTCCTTTATCAGTTGCAGAAACTTTGATGATACCATTAGCATCAATATCAAAAGTTACTTCAATTTGTGGAACTCCTCTTGGTGCTGGTGGAATACCATCTAAGTTGAAACGACCAATAGTTTTATTATCAACAGCCATTGCTCTTGCACCTTGAAGAACGTGTAGTTCAACAGTTGGTTGAGAATCTGCAGCTGTAGAGAAAATTTGAGACTTTTTAGTTGGAATAGTTGTGTTAGATTCAATTAATGTAGTCATAACTCCACCCATAGTTTCAATTCCTAAAGATAAAGGTGTAACGTCTAGTAACAGTACATCTTTTACATCTCCAGATAAAACTCCACCTTGAATTGCTGCTCCAATTGCAACAACTTCATCAGGATTAACTCCTTTAGATGCTTTTTTACCAAAGAATTTCTCTACTTCGTCAGCAATTCTTGGCATTCTTGTAGAACCACCAACAAGAATAACTTCGTCAATATCAGATGTAGATAAACCTGCATCTTTCAACGCTTTAGCTACTGGTTCCATAGAACGTTTTACTAAAGAATCTGACAATTGTTCGAATTTAGCTCTAGATAATTTTTTCACTAAGTGTTTTGGTCCAGAAGCCGTAGCTGTTACGTAAGGCAAATTGATTTCAGTTTCAGCAGAAGATGATAATTCAATTTTAGCTTTCTCAGCAGCTTCTTTAATTCTTTGTAATGACATTGGATCTAATCTCAAGTCAATTCCTTCTTCAGATTTAAAGTCATCTGCCAACCAGTCAATAATTGTTTGGTCAAAATCGTCTCCACCTAAATGTGTATCACCATTTGTAGACAATACTTCAAAAACTCCATCACCTAATTCAAGTATAGAAATATCAAATGTTCCACCACCTAAATCGTAAACTGCAATTTTTTGATCTGTTCCTTTTTTGTCTAATCCGTAAGCTAATGCCGCAGCAGTTGGCTCATTTATAATTCTCATTACTTTAAGACCAGCAATTTCTCCAGCTTCTTTTGTAGCTTGACGTTGCGCATCGTTAAAATAAGCAGGAACAGTAATAACTGCTTCTGTAACTGTTTGACCTAAATAGTCTTCAGCAGTTTTTTTCATTTTTTGAAGTGTCATTGCAGACAATTCTTGTGCTGTATATAAACGACCATCGATGTCAACTCGTGGTGTATTGTTGTCACCTTTTACTACTGAATAAGGTACTCTTTTCGCTTCTTCTGTAGTTTCAGAAAAAGTATGTCCCATAAAACGTTTGATAGAACCAATCGTTTTAGTTGGGTTAGTCACAGCTTGTCTTTTTGCTGGATCACCCACTTTAATTTCGCCACCTTCAACAAATGCAATGATAGATGGTGTCGTTCTTTTTCCTTCTGAGTTAGGAATTACTACTGCTTCTTGACCTTCCATTACAGAAACGCAAGAGTTCGTTGTACCTAAATCAATTCCAATTATTTTTCCCATTTTTATATTTAATTAATTTTAGAAAATTTCAGTTTTATAACTTGAATGTCAAAAAGCAATGATTGTGCCATTGCAAAAAAGATATGAAATTGTCATATTTGTAATAAATTGACAGTTATTCATCTGACAAACTGACACAAAATTTATAGAAGTAGTATTTATAGAAGCCAATCCAGCTTTACGTTACAATCTTATTTTAATTGCTTTGGGTTTTAACCCAAAGCAATTAAAACAAGGATTTTCACTTCAATCTGGGCTAAAACAAAATGTAGTATAAATTAAATTGATCTAGATTTAGACAAATACTTTTCTAAAGAAGTAATTGTCAAATACGCTAAAAAATAAAGTAGTAAATCTTCAAATGAAAAAGAAGTTCCAATAACAGTTCGTGCTAATCTAGATTTTTGTAAGCCAACAATAGTAACAAAATCAACATATTGTAAAAACTCAACCGTAAAAGCAAATACTAAAACTGCAAGTGCCATTTTATATTTATTTGCTTTTAAAAAACTCATAACAAAACAATACACTAAAAATACAACCAAATAATCCCCAAAATAAGGTCGAATAAAGCTATCGTTTACATACAACGCAATTAAAACTTCGGTTATAAAAAGTAGTATGAATAATAGAAAGTATTTTTTGTTGAAGTTAAGTTTCATTTAGTTTGACCAAATTTCATAAAAAAATCTAATTTAATTTCTTCCCAATTTTTGTTTAACAAACATTCTGGATTTAATTCATTATCTGCAAACTCAAAATCTAAAATTTTATTTTTAATAATTTCAGAATCATTATTGTAAGAATATCTTTTTTCATAAAATGAAATCATTTGTTCTAGATTATATTTGTCAATAAAATAATGTAAGTCCCAAAAATCTTTTTTTCTTCCAGTATTTACAATTACATTAAGTTTCATTGCAATAATTTCTTCTTGACAAGCCATTCTAACATTGTCTTTTACAACAATGTCAAAAACAAAATCATCAGTGTAATACAAATCCACTTTTACAAAATTATCTTTGGAATAGCCAATTTCAAAATAGGTTCCAAATGCAACATTGTCAAGACTTCTAAAACTACAATATGGATATTTATTATCTAAATAACTTCTAATTTCTTTAAAATCAATTGAACCATATTCTGCATCAGTAAATAAATCTATATCTACAGACATTCTATGATTAATTTGTAAACTCAAAGCTGTTCCTCCAACTAATTTAAAAGAATTAAATAATTGTTCAGTCATTAAATCTATTAAAATCTCTTCAAGTAACGGTGAAACAGTCTTCCAAAACATAATTATCTGGTTAAAAGTATTGGAAATTTTTTATTTATTTCATCAACGTATTTACTTCCATAAAAACGATTAATTTCATTTATCTCTTCATCATTTCCGTATGCTAAAATTCTTGTTATAACAGCAATCTTCATTAATTTCCAATCTATTTTTTCAAAAGTTGTATCCCAAAACGTTCCTTTTCTAATTTTTGATAAATCTGGTTTGTAATCTGGATCATACTTTGATTTTTTAATATCATAAAAAACTTGTAAAGTCATTAAAAATCCTTCTTCTATTTCAAGTTTTTCTTCAATTTTTAATGATAAATCAACGTTCATACTTCGCTTCTCATTTATAATTGCGCCCAATGTTTGTGGATACTCATTGATAGACAAAGCAAATTGACGCTTACTTATTTCACGCTTTTTCAATTCGCGATCAACGTATCGTCCTGGATGCATTCCTTTTATAATGTCAAGAATTGTTTTCATACAACAAATGTAAACAATTTTGTTTATATAAATAAAAAAAATACAAAAATCGAAATTTAGAATTATTGTATAATTAAAAAACAAACATACTTAGTTTAAGTAACAAAGATTAATTAATTTTGAAAAATATTCAATCTTTTCAAAAATGAAACCAACAATTACAATAATTGGCGCAGGAATTTCTGGGTTAACCGCCGCAGTTTATTTACATAAAAAAGGATTTAAAGTTCAAATTCTTGAAGCATCAGATCGTGCGGGTGGAAGAATAAAAACTGATGTTATTGATGGTTTTAAATTGGATAGAGGTTTTCAAGTTTTACTTACAGAATATCCCGAGTGCAAAGCGTTATTAAATTACGAAAAACTAAATCTAAAACGTTTTTTGCCAGGCGCAACAGTGCTTTACGATGGCGGACAATTTGAAATTGCCGATCCTTTTCGTCGTCCATCAGCAACATTTTCAACACTTTTTGCACCAGTTGGTTCTATCAAAGACAAATTAAACACCTTATTTTTAAAAAATAAATTAGTAAAGATTACAATTCCAGAAATCTTTAATCAAAAAGAGGAATCTACACTTTCGCAATTATCAAAATACGGCTTTAGTGACAAAATGATTAACCGATTTTACAAACCTTTTTTCTCAGGAATTTTTCTAGAAAACGAACTTTCAACTTCCAACAGAATGTTCGATTTTGTTATGAAAATGTTTTCTCAAGGCGATGCTGCAATTCCAGAATTGGGAATGGAAGAAATTCCGAAACAATTGGTTTCGTTGTTACCAGAAAATACCATACTATATAATGTAAAAGTTTCTAAAATAGAAAACAATACAATTCATACTGAAAACGGACAAGTTTTTACATCAGATAAAATAATTATTGCAACTGAAGCATCAAGTTTTGCAAAAAATTATATTCCAAAAACTCAAACTAAATCACATCAAGTAACTTCAATTTATTTTACAACCAAAGTTGCTCCTACTAAAAAAGCTGTGGTAGTTTTGAACGCTTCTAAAAATAAAAAATGGGTTAATAACTTAACTGTTATGACCAATGTTTCACCTAAATATGCTCCAAATAATGAAGTTTTAATTTGTATTTCGTGCAACGGAATTATAAATGAAAGTGATGAAATAATTGCCAAAAATAGTAGAGCAGAATTAAAACAATGGTACGGAAATCAAGTTGATAATTGGAAATTATTAAAAGTGTATAAAATAAATTATGCCTTACCAAATCTAGAAATTTTGAAAGATGATTTATCTGAAACTAATTTTAAAATTAACGACTCACTTTACATTTGTGGTGATCATTTATTGAATGGTTCAATCAACGCTGCAATGAAATCTGGTAGGTTAGTTGCCGAAAATATTACAACTAATTTTTAACCTAAATTGTGCAACATTAAGAAATAATTATGTAACTTTTATATTTAACTAAAATTGAACTTTGTACAAACTAATTTAAAGCAATTTGAAAGTCAGTACAAGAGTTAAAATAAAAAAATATTTTAGAAAATCGTTAAAAATTCTTGCTTGGATTTTCGTCTCTATAATTTCTCTTTTTTTATTAATTTTACTATTAATTCAAATTCCTGCAATACAAAATTTTGCCAAAGATAAAGCAGTAACTTATTTAGAAGGCAAAATAAAAACTAAAGTTTCCATTACTAAAATTGACATTAGTTTTCCAAAAAAAGTAATTCTTGAAGGTGTTTATTTTCAAGATCAACAAAATGACACACTTCTTGCAGGAAATAAATTGGCTGTAGATATTAGCTTGTTAAAATTAATTAACAATGTTGTAGAATTGAATTCGGTTAATTTAGAAGGAATTACTGCAACAATTTCTCGTAATAAAAATGCAGTTTTCAATTTTGATTATATTATTAAAGCATTTGCATCTCAAAAAAAAGTAGACACAACTGCAACACCAATGGAATTTTCTATTGACAAAATAAACTTAGATAATGTAAAATTCAAATTTAACGATGCCGTTACCGGAAATGATATTGTTGCAAATATTACCCATTTTGACACAAAAATAAAGACTTTTGATTTGAATAAAATGAATTTTGAAATTCCAAAAGTCAAACTTAATGGCTTAAAATTCAAATTAAAACAAGGTATTTCAATTCCGCAAAATAATAGTGTTACAAAAAAATCTTCATCAGAAAATAATTTAAAAATAAAAATCAACGAATTAGATTTATCCAAAATTGATGTTGATTATCAAAATGATATTTCTAAACTTTCTACTAAAATTTCACTAGAAAAACTATTGGTTTCTTTCAATGAAATTAACCTTCAAAAAGAATTAATCGATATTAAATCGTTAGCAATATCAAACATTAAAGGAAATCTTGAACTCGGTAAAATTGAAAAAATAGTTGCTCAAAACAATCTTACTGCTACTCCAACATCAAGCAATTGGAAAGTAAAAATTAGCAAAGCAAATTTACAAAAAATAGATTTTAAATTTGATGATGAAAGTGCTGTTGCCACAAATAAAGGAATGGATTACAATCATTTAGATATTAAAAACTTTAATTTAAATGCTGATGAAATTAATTATTCAAAACTAATTACTTCTGGAAAAATAAATTCTTTTACTGTAACAGATAAAAGCGGTTTAGACATAAAAGCTTTAAAAACAGATTTTGTTTACTTAGATAATAAAGGCATTTCTTTAAAAAATTTGTATTTAAAAACGTCTCAAACCGAAGTAAGAGATGAAATAATTATTGGTTATCCATCAATTGCAAGTATTCAAGAAAATTTGGGTGAAATGAATGTAAAAGCCAATTTAAAAAATAGCAAAATTGCTTTAAAAGATATTTTATTATTTGCGCCAACACTAGAAAACACAAATCCATTTGATAAAAATAAAAATGCACTTTTATCAATAAATTCTCAAATTTCTGGAAAAATTAAAGACATTTCAATTCCAAATCTAGAAGTTTCTGGAATTGGAACTACAAAAATAAATGCAAGCGGAAGAATTATTGGTTTGCCAGATGTTGACAAAGCATATTTCTATTTGAATATTAAAAAATTACAATCTACATCGAAAGACATTTATTCTTTTGCACCAAAAGGTTCTATTCCAAATACCATTGAACTTCCAAATCAATTTTCTACCAAAGGAACTTTTAAAGGAACAATTAATAATTTTGCTACTAATTTAAATCTTACAAGTAGTTTTGGTAATACCAAAATCAAAGCCACATTTGACCAAAGAAGAAAAAATCAAGAAAAATATAATGCACAAACCAAATTTGATAATTTTGATTTAGGCAAATTAATCAAGAATAAATCGGTTGGAAAAATCACGTTGAATGCCAATGTAAAAGGTTCAAGTTTAAATCCTAAAAACGCCAATGCAATTGTTGATGGAATTATTAAAAAAGCAAATTTTAATAATTATACCTATCAAAATATAAAATTAAATGGCAAAATAAATAAAGGAATTTTCAATTTAAAAGCCAATGCCAAAGATCCAAATTTAGTTTTTGATTTAGTTTCTAGCGGAAATTTAAACGATAAATATCCATCAGGAAAATTAAACTTAAACATAGATATTGCTGATCTTAATAAGTTAAATCTTCACGCAGGAGTTTTAAAATTAAGAGGAAGTATTGATGCCGATTTTCAATCGTTAGACATTGATAATTTAAACGGAAAAGTAATTTCTAACAAATTTATAATTGCCAATGAAAAAGACCAATTTGTGTTGGATAGTATTTCTATAATCGCTATTTCTAATGCTGATAAAAATTCAATATCCTTAAAATCTCAATTTGCAAACGGCTTTATTGATGGCGATTATAAATTATCTCAAATAGGTAATGCACTTCAAAAATCAATTTCTAACTATTACAATACTAATTCTAAAACATCTAAAATTGCTTCGCAAAAACAACAATTTGATTTTGGAATTGACATAAAAGACAGTCCAATTTTGTTTAAGTTGATTCCAGATTTAAAAAGTCTAGAACCAATTACTATTTCTGGAAAATACAATTCTGTAAACGATTCTATAGTAATTAATGGTTCAATTCCGAGAGTTGTTTATGGTACAAATAAAATTTCTGGAGCGATTTTAAAAGTAGAAACTATTGAAAATGCTTTAGTTTACAGCTTAGTTGTAGATGATGTAGAAAATGCAAATTTACAATTACCACATACCAATCTTTATGGAAAAGTAGAAAAAAATATAGTAGATTACACTTTGCAATTAAAAGATTTAAAAGATGTGGAACGTTATTTAATTGCTGGAAATTTAAAATCTTCTAATGGAAATTCAGATATAAATTTAAATTCAACTAATTTACTTTTGAACTATGAAAAGTGGAATTTATCCGAAGAAAATTTAATTAGATTTGGTAAAAACGGAATTTACATTACCGATTTTAATTTGAATAAAGGTACAAATTCAATCCAACTTCAATCAGCATCTGAAAAACAAAATGCTCCATTATCTGTTGATTTTAAAGAATTTGAAATAGAAACTATAACCAATATTGCACAAAAAAGCGACTTACAAATTGGCGGAACAATAAACGGAAATGCATTAATAAAAGATTTACAGAAATCTCCAATTTTTACATCTGATTTAAATATAGAAAATTTTAGTTTTCAAAAAGATACTGTTGGAAATTTAAAGATTAAAGTTGATAACAAAATTGCATCAACATACAACGCTTCTATTGAACTTACAGGTCAAGATAATAATCTTAAATTAACTGGAAATTATAAAACCAATACAAGTTCGTTAGATATGAATTTGAATATTGAAAAACTTACAATTAAAAGTATTCAAGGTTTTACTTCTGGAAATTTAAAAGAAAGTACAGGTTTTTTAAATGGAGATTTAAAAATTACTGGAAAAGCTACAAACCCAACAATAATAGGCGATTTAAAGTTTAATGATGTTGGTTTTACTGCCACAAAATTAAATTCTAAATTCAAATCGATGAATGATAAAATTTCATTTTCTACTAATAGAATTTCATTTTCTAATTTTACAATTAAGGATGAAAAAGATAACGATTTGGTTTTAAATGGTTATTTAAATTCAGAAGATTTAACCAATTTAGAATTTGATTTAACTGTAAAAGCTGATAATTTTAAAGTCGTAAATTCTAAAGAAAAAGACAATAAAGATTTTTATGGCGAATTGTTTTTAGATAACGATTTGCAAATAAAAGGTACAATGAATAATCCAATTGTAGATGGAAAAATCAAAGTAAATAAAGAAACTAAATTTACAGTTGTACTTCCACAAGATGATCCATCAATTGCTGATAGAGAAGGAATTGTAGAATTTATAGATCAAGATCAACCCAAATTAATTACTACAATTGAACTAGTAGAAACGTTAAGTAAAACCGAAATTAAAGGTATTAATGCTTCGGTAGCTATTGAAGTTGATAAAGAAGCCGAATTGTCTTTGGTAATTGATAAAGCCAATGGAGATTTTTTAAGATTAAAAGGCGAAGCACAACTTACTGGCGGAATTGATGCCTCTGGTAAAACAACATTAACAGGAAGATACGAACTTAGCGAAGGAAGTTATGAATTAAGTTTTAATTTAGTAAAACGAAAATTTGATATAAAATCTGGTAGTTATATTCTTTGGACTGGCGAACCAACAACTGCCGATGTTAGCATAACCGCAGTTTATAAAATTGAAGCTTCGCCATTAGATTTACTTGATAATCAACTAAGTAATATTTCTGAAGAGCTAAGAAATACTTACAAACAAAAAATTCCATTTGAAACAGAATTAAAAATGAAAGGCGATTTATTGAAGCCAGAAATTTCATTTGATATTGTTTTACCGGATGGAAACAACTCTGTTTCTACAGAAATAATAACTGCTACAGATGCAAAATTAGCACAGCTAAGACAAGAACCAGAAGAATTAAACAAACAAGTTTTTGCCTTGCTTTTACTAAGCCGTTTTGTTGGAGAAAATCCTTTTTCTAGCGAAAGTGGCGGAACAACAGCTTCAAATTTAGCTAGAGAAAGTGCAACAAAATTGTTATCGCAACAACTTAATAATTTGGCTGGCGATTTAATTAAAGGATTTGAAGTAGACTTTGATTTGGACGCAACCGAAGATTATACAACAGGAAAAAAAGAAAATAAAACAGATTTAAATGTTGGATTATCTAAGCGATTATTGAATGACCGATTGAAAGTTACTATTGGAAGTAGCTTTGGAATTGAAGGTCCGAAACAAGAAAACCAACAAACTAATAATATTGCAGGAGACATTTCTGCCGATTATCAACTTTCTAAAGATGGACGATTTAAAATTCGTGCTTACAGAAAAAACATGTATCAAGTTGCTTTGCAAGGTCAGGTTATAGAAACCGGAGTTGGATTTATTATAACTATAGATTACAATAAGTTTAAAGAGATTTTTCAGAAAAATAAAGCAATTGAAAAAGACAGTAAAAAGAAAAATAATGATTAAAAAAATAATTTATATAACCCTAATTTCATTAATAATTTCGGCTTGTAGCAATACAAAATATTTGCCAGAAGGCGAATTATTGTATGTTGGAGGAAAAATAAAAGTTGACAGAAAAGACATTTCTAAAAAAGAAAGCAAAGAATTAAACTCGAAAATGACTGCTTTATTGAGACCAAAACCTAATAAAAAAATATTTGGATTACGACCTAAATTATTTATTTACAATCTTGTTGGAGAAGTTAAAAAAGAAAAAGGTTTTAAATATTGGTTAAAAAATAAAGTTGGCGAAGCACCAGTTTTTTTTAGTCAAGTAGATTTAGAATACAACAAAAACTTGATTCAGAATTATGCAGAAAATAAAGGATATTTTAATGCAAGAACAAATGCAGACAGCACCAAAACTGGAAAAAAAGCAATTGCAGAATATACTGTAAATCCTAAACAGCAATACAAAATAAAATCGGTTCAATTTCCTAAAGACAGTAGTGAAATAGCATCTGCTATTAGCGAAATTCAAATAAAAAGTTTGTTAAAAATTGGCGATGCTTACGATTTAGATATTATTAAAAATGAACGAGTAAGAATTGATACTCGATTAAAAGAAAAAGGTTTTTTTTATTTTAATGCTGATTATTTAAAGGTTCAAGTTGACAGTACAGTTGCAAAACACGAAGTAGATTTAATTTTAAAGGTTAAAAACGAAACTCCAGAAAAGGCAAAAACAGCTTATAGAATTAATAAGATAGTTATTTATCCCAATTATAATTTAGCAACGGATAGCATTACAAAACCCGAAAAATATAATGATTTTACAATTTATGATACTGCAAGAACGTTTAAACCAAGAATTTTTGATAGAACTTTATACTTTAAAAAAGACGATTTATACAACAGAACCAATCATAATTTATCTTTGAACAGATTGGTTACTTTGGGAACTTTTAAATTTGTAAAAAACCAATTTGTAGTTTCAGATACGCTTGGAAATTATCTTGATGCTTATTATTATTTAACGCCTTTACCGAGAAAATCTTTTAGAATTGAAATTTTGGCTAAGACAAATTCTGCCAATTATACTGGAACTGAATTAAACATTAATTGGAGTAATAGAAACACATTTCGTGGTGCAGAAATGTTAAGTATTTCAGCATTTGGTGGAATTGAAGTGCAACTTGGTGGCGAAAATAACGGATTTAATGTGTATAGATTTGGTACAGAAGCCAACTTAATTTGGCCAAGAATAATTTCTCCTTTTAAATTTGTATCGTCAAGCGGATTTGTACCTAGAACCAAAGCAACAATAGGTTATGAGTTTCAAAAAAGGATAAAATTATATTCTTTACAAACATTTAAAGGTGCATTTGGTTATTCTTGGAAAGAAAATGAACGAAAAGAACACCAGTTTAATGTAACTGAAATTACTTATTCTAGTCCGCAAAATGTTACAGATTTATACAATCAACAAGCAGAAAATAATCAATCATTAAAAAATGTTGTAGAAAAACAGTTAATTTTTGGTCCAACCTACACTTATAGTTTTACCAATACTATGAAA